>CAZFSX010000080.1:0-9750 GCA_964522115.1 uncultured Pseudobdellovibrionaceae bacterium
ATCTGAGACAACTTCTCCTTCATCCTGCAACCCCTAAAAATATGATTCAAATTGGAATCCGAGGCCCTTTAGCCGCTTCGACCGATGTGGATTTCGTTCAAAAGCACGGAGTCACTGTCAAAACAGTGGATGATCTTCGTCAGGGATCTTTGTCTGATTTTTTGAAAACATTGCCATCTATGAAGGGGCCAACCTATCTGAGTTTTGATGTGGACTGCTTGGATCCAGCCTACGCCCCGGGGACAGGAACTCCTGTGCCAGGAGGATTGACAAGTTATGAGGTTCAGCAGATCTTAAGATCCCTTCGAGTTGAAAACTTGGTGGGTGCAGACATTGTGGAAATTTCACCGGCCTATGATCATAGTGATATCACAGGTCTGATTGGTGTGGATGTAATGTTTGAATTGATGTGCATGATGGCGGCAGGAAAGCGATAGAGTTTGAGACGGAAATCAGTGATTGTTCAAGTTCAAAATTGGCAAAGAAAATGTGCTTGGAATTTTCTTGCTGTTGCCCTTTGTTTTTTTAGCGAATCCAGTCAAGCCTGGGGTTTCTTTTTTTCTCCATCGATTTCCCATCAGGAGTCGGTGGATAGATCACCTCAATCGACTCGAGATCAAATGATCTATGAAGAACATCAGGATCATGCACAGATTATGGCAATTTTAGATTCTGAACAATTTCTTGCTCGCACCGAAAGTTCAAGGTTTCAGGTTGCGGAATTGGTGCCGGTTTTTTCTCAAGACCGCCATAGTCGTCCTGTTGCTTTTGTTCGCATCACTCAGGTTCGCAAGGAACAAGATGGTGCTTATGCCTTGATTGGAAGATTGCAAAGTTCTGTTGATAAAGCTTTTGTTCGTCCTGGTGATTCCTTGGTGCGTTTGGATCTTTCCACAGCCAATGAAAATTATCCTGGACGTGTGGAATTACTTCAAAACAAACCCGCTCCTCATGTGTCTTCGAAATATCGCCCGTTATTTTCTCAATCGGCATCTGTGGGTGGGACAGCTCAGACTTTGGCGAACGATGAAAGTCACTTTCAGCTGTTTGGAAATTATTCCTACGGTTGGAGTGATCAGTTGAGCTTGCAGGTGACACCGTTGGGGATTCCATTTGGTATTTATTCCGCGGGATTTCGATACAAAGTGTATCAGTCAGAATCTCAAACAGTTTCTGTGGAGCCTTCGGTAACGTATTTTCGAGAATTTGAATCTGGAATCAGTCGTTTGGATATTTTCTGGGATACAGCTGCAACAGGACATCAGATCACGCATACAGTTTTAAGATTAGCAACGATTCCTTTTTCCCGTGATGACAAAGAAAAAGTGGTCTTGATTTTGGGAAGCTCCATTCAAACGGGATACGAATTTATTTTATCTAATTGGGATCGAATCTTGTTGGGACCAAAGTACAATCTTGATGCACGATCCGTAGGTGGGTATATCGCCTACAATTTTATATGGGATCGTTTTCATCTGAATGTGGGGCTGAATGCCACAGATCTTGGGGCAACAAACTATACAACCAACACAGATAAGCCTGGTTATTACTTATCCTTTGATATGATGTGGAGGTATTAAGGTTTTGTCTTCGGAGTTATTTCCGTCTCGGAGGAATCTTTGACAGAGTTGCTTGCAGAAACTGGAAAAACAAGGGATGCAGATCCTACAGGCCCTGTTAAAGTCATCTTTGCAGGAAACATATCGACAGAAGCTGTGGGGACATCAAAGCTGGCCATGTAGGCAGTCGTCCACTGAGTGTGTTGTGGGTATAAAGAACGTATTTCTGACAAAACCTTTTTGACCTTCACAATTTTGCCATCGTAACGTTGGCCGTTCACATCTAAAAAAAGTCTCCACAGAGTTTTATTTTTATGAAGGTCATTATGGGCCTTTTCCGGAGTAAAGAAGCTGAAAAAAACTTCTGTTTTATTTTGGATATTTTTTTGAACAGTGGCTTTTTCTTCAGCATAACGTGTTTTATCCCACAGGAAAAGACGAGCATTCTGATCGACCTGAGCCATAGAGACAGAAGAATTTAAAAGCGTGGCGTGGATTTCTAGAACGTTGTTCAATCCGTCATATTGTTGAATATCCTTGGTGTTTTGATCAATAATAGAATGATATTGAGACTCGCTGATTAAAGGAATTTCCATGGTGCGAGAGGGCGTTGCGCACCCCTGAAGTAGACAGAAACACAGGGATAGAAGTGAAATGGATCGAACAGTCATAGATCTCAGGCCTTTCCTTGTTTTTGCGAAAGATAATTTTCAATGTAAGACTTGAGATCCGCCAACGGTTTTTCTCTACCCAAGTCATTGTAGATTTCATGTTTGTAATTTTCGTACTGAATCACCTTCTTGTCAGGTCCAGCAAGCAGGTCGAAAATTTGCAAAGCTTTGGTGGTGGATGCGACAGGATCATCAGTCGACATTTGCAATAAAGTTGGAAGTGAAAGCCGTCCTGCTCGTTCTTCGATGTAGGCGCTCATTTCGAAAAAACCCAGAAAGACAGCTGCGGCGATCTGATGATGACGAAGAACATCTTTGTCATAGATTCGATGCATTTCAGGATCGCGAGAGACTTGAAGGTTTGAAATTTCATTGCTTAAAGTTAATGAAGGGGCCCATTTTCTCAGGTACTCAGCACCGACGCGCTTCCATAAAGGAACTTCCAAGGCCAATCCCAGCGCTGGAGCTGAAAGAATTTGGGCTTCGGGATGCAAGGTTGGAAAATCAATCATTGTTTTTAACTGGATCACTCCACCCATCGAGTGAGCTAAGTAAAAGATATGCTTATTTTGAAATTCAGCACGAGGACGTAAGAGGCGAAGATATTGTTCGTAGTCCAGGCAATATTCTTGAAATTCGTTCACAAATCCACGGCGGCCTTCACTTCGACCATGACCGCGCAAATCCCAGGCATGAAAGCTAATGGGAAGATCTTTCAATGCATCCAGCACATGCCCATAACTTCCAGAATGTTCGCCTTGACCATGAGTGATGACAAGATGAGCTTTGGGGGCTTCGTGTTCCCAAGATTGATGAAAAAGACGCTGTCCCTTATAGCCTTGAAAAAAACCTTCTCGACGGATACGCATGCTGACTCCTGGTGGTGGACATTTGGGAACAGTCTACTCAGTTTGAAAGTTGAATTCAAGCTGCGGAACGTGAAGAATTTCTTGCTTGTCTTGATGGTTACTATGAAAGTTCATTTTCTTGCCTTTTCTTCCGTCTGTGACTTACCATAAAAAAAGACACCGACGCACAAAAGGAATTGGCGATGAGAACAAGGTTGTTGATCATTTTGGTTGTGGCTCTGATGGGATTTGGGGCTCTTGTTTTGTTTCGGGTTCAGCAAGTTGTGACCTCGGAGAAGCTTCAGTGGAGTGAATCGCAGGCAAGAACTGTGGTGGGCTCCCTGGTCGAGGGTAGTTATCAGCAGACGCAAGCATTGACTCAAAATGCAGAGATTCTTTTATCTCAAATTTCTAACCAGGCCCATGCAACCTTCCCCGCACAAGGTCTAGGTCGTCAGTTTCAATTTTTGGCAAAGGGATTTATCTCTGCGATGTCAGAGTGGACGTCCAGTGTTCAGGCAACTCAAGAGGGAAGTACTGAATCTTGGTTGCAGGAAGCTTTTCCGCAAGCCATTCGATCGGCAAAAAATGAAGAGTATGCTCAATATCAGTTTCACTTTTTGCCTTTGGCTCAGAATGGAAAAAGTGCTGTTGCCATCTTGTGGACGGGAAGTCATGAGAATGAATGGTATGTGGCAATTTTGAAAGAAGATTTTTTGGCTTCCTTGATGGCTCGAATGAGTGGGCAAATGCAAATCAGTTTTTTTGTGAATTCTCGAGGTCAAGTTGTGGCTCATCCTCAACGAGAATATGTGGGTACAAGTTTTAAATCGGATCCCTTGGTGGATGAAATCGTTTCGATGGGTGTAAATTCCAATGCTGTTCAATACACTCGCCCACAAGGTCAAAAAGTGCAAGGTGTCTACGAACAACAAAAGTCGTCCAACCTATTTGCGATCGTTCAAACCCCTTTGCAGAGAATGCAAGAGCAGCAAAAACAAATGATGTTGCAGTTTCTGGTTTTAGGTCTGGGTTTAGTGATGGTTGTGATTGCGATTGTCTTTGTGATTTACAAGCCCGAAGTCATTGTACGTGGCCCTTTGCCGGGTTCGGTCAATCAGGCTGTTTCCCCTAAGTCTGATTCAAAAGACAAATGGGAAAACTCAACAAAGATTGCAGCCAGTTTAGTTCATGAAATTCGAGGGCCCTTGAGTTCAATTTTGGGTCATGCTCAGATGTTAAAAAAAACCATTCAGGAAAATCCAAATAACCAAGTTCATTTAGATCGCATTGAAAGAGAAGCTCGAGAAATGAGGGAGTTGCTAGGAAAATTATCCTCCTTCGCTGGGCAAGAAAAGGTTGAAACCCAAGTGATTTCTTTGGAGTCTTGGGTCCAGCGATGGCTGAAAAACTTTGAGCCAAAGTGTTCGATCAAAGGGATTCGCTTAGTGAAGGAGATTCAATCTGTTCCCGAATTAAGAATGGCCCCAGAGTGGATGGCCAAGGCTTTTGAAAATATTTTTCAAAATGCCATCGAAGCGATGGATCGAGCTCCGAAAAAAGAATTGACCGTGCAACTTTACCAAGAAAAAAATCAAGTTATATTGAGTATCAAGGATTCAGGAGAAGGGATGGATCCTCAGGTGCAATCACAAATTTTCGATCCGTTTTTTACAACACGAAGTCATGGCCATCATATGGGTCTTGGGCTTTCCACGGCTCTTGGGATTGTGAAGGAATCAGGTGGTCAGATTCAAGTGCAATCACAAATAGGTCAAGGGACATTGGTTCGTATGGTTTGGCCTGCAGAACAGAAAGAAATGACAATCGAAAAGCCTGCTTTATCTGCAGCTCCAGCATCGTCACCATTGAAAGTCCTTTCGCCTCCTGTTGTCAATGAAGAGAAGACGTCTGTGACAGCAGTGATCGCAACAAATTCTGATTCTCATCCCTTGGAGTCTGTGAAACAGAAAATTGCCATTCAAGAACCCGTGATAGAAAAAGCCTTGGAGCTTTTAGATCAGTCAGCTTTGGATTTGATTGATGAAACTCCTGAGGTGACGGTTACAGATCAAGCGGATCTCTTGTCAAATCAACAGGAATCTCTTGAGTTGCATGATCATACGATTGTTCTTTCAGAAGAACAGTTGGAACAAATGAAGCAAGTTTCTGCTCCGGTAAAACAAAAAAATGTTTTGGATGAGGTGAAGGTTCAAATAAGAAAACCAGGTCAGAAAAAATCATCCTTGCCGGGAGATATGGCATGAGTTTTCAAGAGTCCAGATCATCGTTCATGGTTTATATTTTCACAGCGTCGGTGGATCGTTCTTCAGATTTGAAATCACGCTTACAGTTCTTAGGGTATGATGCTTATGTGCTGACGGATCAAGAAGATCTTTTAGTCAGGATCAAAGAAAATCCTCCGCATGTCATTGTCTTTGATACAACAGGGCTTCTGACCACCATGGAGGAATTTGTCGCTTCTGTTCTGCAGTTAAATTCTGAAGTGCAATTGATTGCGGTGGGTCCATCAGATGTGGCAATGACGATCGATTCTTATCGTCAATATAATATTCAACAGTTGATCACTTTGGATCAACATTTAGGTCTTCGTGTGGCGTGGGCCGTCGATGCTGTTTGCCACAAACTCTATTTAACATATCAGAATGAACAACTGTACGAACAGATTCAATCCGTGAAAACATCGACTGTCGTGGGAACTGAACACTTAGACAACAAGCCTGCAGTTGAATCCATTGGTGCTCGTGTGGATTATTTTTCCATCAACCCAGGGAAGGATGAAATGTTGAAGGCTTTTATGAGTTATCATGGAGGCCATCACCCTTCGTTGAAGTCTGTGTATCTTCGCTTTGTTCCGACAGTGCAGGCCATGATTCCATTGCATGGTTGGCAGATGGATGTGGAACCTTTGAAAGGATTGATGCTGACATTGAGTCCACAGGAACAAAAAAATTTGTTTTTTGAACTGAAAAAAAATCAGCTTCCCTCGAAGGCATCTGATTTTTTTAAAAATCAGATGCATGTCGCTTCTTGGAAAGTGTTTCCTTTGATGTTGCAAAATCAATTGGAAGGTGTCTTTGTGTTTTGGGGTTATCAGCCGGAAGATCATTGGGTGCAGTTTTCGAATGATTTTGTTTTATTTCAGCTTGTTTTTGCGCAAAATGTTTTGTCTCGTCGTTTAGAAATTTTAGACATCTTTGATCCCGTGACAGATTTATCTTTAAAGTCTCATTTTATGAAAACTTTGACGGAAGAGATTGTTCGCGCACGACGTCTACAGAAGCCTTTAAGTTTGATTCGATTTTCTGTTGATCGGTATGATCAGATTCTTCGAGATGTCGGTCAGGCAAATATGGATGTGATTTTTAAGTCCTTGGCGGCTTTACTGCGAAAAACCTCCAGACCCTACGATATGCTTGGTCGCACAGGTGAAAATGAGATTTCCATTTTATTGCCTCACAGCCCAAGGAAAGGAGCAGCTCTGCGCGCAGAACGCTTACGTCGCACCGTGGAATCAAATGCCATGTCTGTGAATGGAGTCAAAGTCACTTTGAGTTTTGGAGTCAGTGAGTATCCTACACTGAGTGGCACAGCGGAAGAATTAATTCTTTCTGCAAGCACAGCCCTTGACCACATTCGGGAGCGTGGTGGTAATAAGGTGTGCTTATTTAAAGCTGTGGATGGATTTAAACCTGATTTTGACGTGCCTCCTTTGTAGGTTCAAATTCATTCCTTGAATGGAAAGGACTGTTCTGTGAATCAACTGCGCCCCACTTTTGCAGAGATCAATTTGAAAGCTCTTCGTCAAAATGCATTGACGCTTCGTCAATTGATGCCAGCGTCTTCCTTTTTCTGTCCCATGGTGAAGGCGGATGCTTATGGTCACGGAAGTTGGTCTTGCTCTAAGGATTTAGAACAGGCGGGAGTGACTCATTTTGGTGTAGCTTTGTTGGAGGAAGCAATTCTTTTGCGGCAAAAGGGATTGCGTGGAAGTATCTTATGTTTTGGACATTTTGAAGATCGTGATGCGCCATTGTTGTCAGAATATCAAATCACACCTGTGATTTCTCAATCATCACAAATTCAAAGTTTAAAAAAATTAGGGAAAGAGTTTTCTGTTCACATCAAAGTTGATACAGGAATGCATCGGATGGGTTTTTGGCACCAAGACTTATTGGCCTTGTCTGAACAGTTGGAACAGAATGAATCTTGGTTGAAGATTCTTGGTGTGGGCACTCATCTGTATCAAGGGGAAGATTTGTCCCTTGGATCCAGTGCTGATCAGCAGGTTCATCTTCTACAGGCGACCAAAAAGTTTTTTCCCAAGGTTCAAAATTTTCATGTTTGGAATTCTTCGGGCCTTTTGCGAGCCCATGAAATGATATCAGAACGTCCTGAGTTTCAATTTTTGGGATCCCGACCGGGCTTAGCTCTTTATGGTGCCAGTGTTGTTCGTAATTCTTCCGTATCACTTTTGCCTGTAATGAGTTTTCAAACACGTGTGGTCAAATTGAATCGCGTTCCAGCTGGAGATATTGTTTCCTACAATGGCACATGGAAAGCTGCTGCTGAAAGTTGGATCGCCGTCCTTCCTGTGGGATATGCAGATGGGCATTTGAGATCTCTTTCCAATCAGGGTTATGTCTACATTGGAAAGGAAAAAGCAGCGCGGGTTGGCACAATTTGCATGGATTACTCGATGGTGGATGTAACAGAGATTGTGCAAAAGTATGGAACAGGATATGTTGAAAAAAATTCCGTTCTGATTTTTGGACAAAAGGACAATGTGATTTTACCTGTAGAGCAGGTGGCTTCATGGGCGGGAACCATTCCTTGGGAGATTTTGACTAGTGTCAGTTCTCGAGTTCCACGAATTGAGCGCATTTAATACCTTAGGATGAAGGAGCATGGTTTGACGTTGCAGCAAGGTATCCAGAACCTACAAAAAAAAGCGCAGGTTTTTTTTCAGGAAACCGGTCATATCATTCTTTTTGCCATTGCTTCGATCCGTCTATTTTTTACGAAACCATCTCGGTATATGGAAGTCATTCGACAAATGGAATTCATAGGCAATGAATCTGTTTTCATCATTACGTTGACGGGTCTTTTTACAGGGTTGGCTTTAAGTTTTCAGGTTTATCTTGGTTTTAAGTTAGTCAATGCTGTGAATTTAGTGGGCCCTACCGTGGGCCTGGGGATCACTCGTGAATTGGGTCCTGTCTTGACGGGGTTGATCATTGCCGCTCGTGCTGGTGGAGCGATGGCAGCCCGCTTGGGAACGATGCGTGTGAATGAACAAATTGATGCTTTGGATGTGATGGGAGTCAACACACGTCAGTACTTAGTTTCTCCTCGTTTGGTGGCTGCTGTGATTTGTACTCCGTTGTTAACAGCCGTTTTTGATTTTGTGGCGATGGTGGGATCTTATATTTTGTGTGTCAAACTGGTGGATTTGGACGAAGCTATTTTTATGGAAAAAATACGACAAACTTTGGAAGTTCGACACATCAATGAGGGATTATTCAAGGCTGCGATTTTTGGATTGGTGTTTTCTGTTCTTTGCACGTACCGCGGTTTTTATACCACAGGCGGAGCGAAAGGTGTCGGGGAAGCAACTAATCGTGGTGTTGTTTTGAGCATGGTGATGATCATTGTCTTAGATTATTATCTGACAAATTTTATTCGTATTTTTTATACCTTCATGGGGATGGGAAGCTAACCATGCAAGAGGCAGCCATTCGATTGATCGATTTAAAAAAAACATTCGACGGAAAAGACTTTATCGTGAATGGAATGAATTTAGATATTCCCAAAGGAAGCTTGACGGCGATCATTGGTTTTTCCGGAACAGGAAAAAGTGTGATGATCAAACACATCTTGGGAATTTTTAAGCCAACTTCAGGGCGAGTGGAAGTTCTTGGTCAAGATATATCTAAGTTAAATCAGAATCAGCTGACAAAGTTTCGGTGCAAATTTGGAGTTCTTTTTCAGGGAGCTGCTTTGTTCGATGATATGACTGTGTTGGAAAATGTGTGTTTTCCTTTGCAGGAACATCGTCGAGAGTTGACGGAAGAAGCGGTGGAAGAAATAGCCAAAGATCGTTTGCGTCAGGTTGGACTGGACCCAAAGCATTTTCATAAGTTACCAAATCAAATCAGTGGAGGGATGCAAAAGCGAACTGGACTGGCTCGAGCTCTCGCCCTAGATCCAGAAATTATATTCTATGATGAACCAACCACAGGATTGGATCCCATTTTGACAGAAATGGTGGATAATCTGATCTTAGATACGCATCGTCATCGAAAAGGGATTACCTCGGTGGTGGTTTCTCATGATCTGGATGCTGCGTTTCGGATTGCGGATTATGTCGCAATGTTGGATAGTGGCCGAGTTCTTTTATTTGGCACGCCGGAAGATTTTTTCAAGACCGACATTGAGTTGGTGCGCCGGTTTGTGAATAAGGGAATGAAGAGAAAGCATCTGTAGAGAAAGGCAGCTCATGGCTTGGTTTCAATCAGTGGAATTGAAGGTCGGTTTTTTGGTGGTCGTTGTGGCCAGCCTGATCGCTTATATGTCCATGCAAGTCAGTCAAGATCCAAGCTATATGGGACGAAGCACGGGAGCTTGGTTTTTAATCAGTGATGCCGGCGG
>CAZFSX010000081.1:0-9670 GCA_964522115.1 uncultured Pseudobdellovibrionaceae bacterium
AAGCCTTTCAATCACCAGAACGATTTGCACGATGGTGGGGACCCAAAGGATTTATAAATACCTTTCATCATTTTGATTTTCAAAAAAATGGCCACTGGTCTTTCACCATGCATGGACCCGATGGAAAAAATTATCCCAATGAATGTGTTTTTAATGAAATTCAATTTCCTTTTCTGATTCAAATTCAACATCTTTCGGAACCACATTTTGTCCTAAAAATTGAATTGCAAGAAACTCCCCATGGGACTGATTTATCTTGGACACAAATCTTTGAAAATTCCAAGATTGCAGATCAAATTGCTGAAATCGTCATTCCATCCAATGAACAAAATTTAGATCGCTTGAATTCTGAAATTTTACAAGCTGGTTCAAAAATTGATGCCATCGGAAAAACATCTCTTCTTGTTGCAGCCATGCGTGCCCGAGAAACAAATCTGACTCCGCCTGACCAACGATTGTTTCAAGATCCTTATGCAGAATCCTTGGCTGGTACCTTAGGATCCGATCTGTTATATAAAGCACTCCGAGATTCTGGCGATCAGCCCGCCATTGCTGTACGGACTTACTATATGGATCAAAAGATCCTGAAAGCCATCCAAGATGGAATTCAACAAATTGTCGTTCTTGCTGCAGGCATGGATACGCGAGCCTATCGACTTTCACTAACAAAAAATATTCACATCTTTGAGTTAGATCGAACAGAAGTGCTTAATTATAAAAATGTTATTCTTCAAGGTCATGAACCTACTTGTCACAGGCACGTTTTGCGGGTCGATCTTCGCCAGGACTGGAAAAATGACCTTCTACAATCTGGATTTCAGTCTTCAAAAAGAACCTTATGGCTGGTGGAAGGACTATTGATGTATCTTGAAGAACCACATGTTTTAAATTTATTTTCAAAGATCAATTCTTTAGCTCAACCGCGTGATATTCTTCTGTGTGATATTTTTACCAAAGCTTTACTGGAAGCTCCCCACATGAAAAAACAGCTGCAATTTTTACAGCAAATGGGAGCCTCTTGGCACTTTGGAATCAAAAATGAACCCGAAGAATTCATGAGAGACTTGGGTTGGCAGGCGCAGGCGACCCAGCCAGGAGAAGTTGTTCCATCTCGATGGCCATTTCCAGTTGCACCACGAAATATACCCAATGTACCACGAAGTTATTTTCTGGAAGCTATGAAATCAGTTTGATTGTATTTGAACAGTCTGACCATCCCGTACCTTGTCACTTGGAAACAAAAGAATATGGTCACCAGGATTTAAACCTGATTTAACCATAGCAACTTGATCATTTCTTTTTGAAATCTCAATTTCTCTTAACTGGGCTCGTCCATTCAGAACAACAAAAACAGCCCATTTTTCTTTGTTTTTAAATAAAGATCCAAGGGGTACGGTCAGAACATTTTTTTCTTCATAGATCAAAAAGACAACATCGACATGGTAAGTATCACCTAATTTATTTTTTACTTCCTGTGGAATTTCTTTGAAATCCAAACGCACTTCCACACGTTCTTCATCGACACCCAAGGCCGATGTCTTTGTCACACCCACTCGATTGACATGAGTGATTTCTGCCAACAATTCCCCTTGACCACCCCAGTTTGAAATTTTTGCCTTGCCCTTCTCTGGAAGACGTAATGCATCTGGAGTTTGTAATTCGGCAACAACTTCAAGATCAGAAAGTCGAGAGACTTCGAAAATCGGCTCACCTCTTTGAATGGGTCCAGCGGAATCGCGAAATATTTTTGAAATAACACCATCCATTGGACTTTGAACTGATTTTTCCACATCCCAAATAAGTTTTGTAACAACCTGTCCCTGCTTCACTGAATCACCAAGCTTGACATTTAAGTTTTCAATATTCCCACTGGCAAAAGCATAAACCACATGTTTGGTCTTCGATCTTACTTTTCCTTCGATAGAAAGTGTTTCTATGAAATCTTGATTTTTAAGAACATAACTTTCCACTTTCACAGGATGGGGGCGTAAAAGCAGATACAATGACAAAACTAAAATCAATCCAATGACAAAATATACTCCATTTTTCATCTTTTATTCCCTTGCCTTTAATGCATTTGAAAAATCTAATCCTTCCACTTTTCTGTACAAATATATTCCACTCAGTAAATAGGTTATCATCAAGACAAAAACTGCCATGGCATAGGTCGCGGGATTGATAATCAGAGGAAATTTAAATGTGTCATTCTGAATATAGTTAGTACTTAGATATGACAAATAATAGCCCATACCAAGTCCTGGAATAATCGAAAGTAAAACTTGAAGACCAAGATCCAAAAAAATAATTTCAAAAGTTTGACTCATTTCGAAACCTAGGATCCGAAGACTTGCCAATTCCCATCCTCTTTCTGAAAAACTGATTCTGGATGAATTGTAAATCACAGCAGCGGCAATACCAATTGCAAAAAGAAATAAAACCATCGTAAAAGCCAGAATCATATCCCCAACTGTCTTCGTAAAGCTTTGCAATAGCAACTTTCGAAAAGTGATTCCTAAAACTTCGGGCCGTTCTTTTAGCGCAAGATAAATTTGACTTGAATACATAGAATCAATTTTCATATGAACGGTATCCACAACAGCTGTTTCATTTAACCACCGATGCAGATCCTTTTTTTCTACATAGACTTGCTGACCCATCATATCGTCAACAAATGCCATCACTGGAACACTCCATTCCTGTTGTTTCCCCTGAAGAACTTTTAATCGAACCCAATCCCCTTTTTGTAAGCCAAAGCTGGATTCAAAGTAACGACTTAACACCAATCCACTTTGAATCGGCTTCACAATATTCCCCTTTTGATCTAAGAGGCGACTCAAGCTAGAGTTTTCAGAAATTCCTATCATCGACGTTTCTTTTTTTCTATTTTGAAATTCAATTCTTATGGGAACAGATCTTTGCCCCTCCACCATCACGACTCCAGGCAAATGCTTCAGTTCGGCGTAGACACTCCACGGTCGTGGATGATTCAGAACAACTGTGATATCTTCGCGATGCATTTCTTGGAACTGACGTTGAATCATAAAATCAATAACATCTGTCCAAAACGATCCATTGATTAATATTGCCAATGAAGCTGCAATACCTAAAATACTTAAAATTAATCGCCAAGGACGAAAGAGCATGGATCTTAAAATCATTTTTGAAAACAACCCTAAAGATTGTGATAGCCCTAATTTTTCAAAAAGTCCTTTTTGAAAATCGGGAGGGCTTGGCGGTCTTAATGCCTGTGCTGGCTGAAGCGAAAATACTTTTTTTAAAGATCCAAAAGCACTGAACCAACCAGGAAGAAGTCCAGCCGCAATTCCAAAGAAAATGGCTTCAAATGACAATGAAAAATCAATGGAAGGAAACCGACAGAATTCTTGATACATTTTTGCATACCACTGCCCTAACCATGCTCCACAAAACAACGAGGGCAGAATTCCAGCAAATAAGATCATTGTCACCAGTTGAAAATAGTGAATAAAAAGATCCGTCGAACTATAGCCAAGCGCTTTCAATGTTGCGATAGGAGCTCGATGCAAAGAAATAATTCGAGACAAAAGAATATTTAAAATAAACATAGCCACGGATAAAAAAATACAGGGAACAAAAATGGCCATGACTCGTTGCTGTCGTATTTCATCTTGTACAAAAATGTGACTCACCTGCTGAGATCGATCATAGGATTGAATGCTGCCAAAGGGTTGAAGCAGAATATCCATCTGTCGTTTTATTTCCTTCATCAACGCAGAATTACTCACCTTCACTTGAAGACTATTAAATCCCCCACTCATTCCAGTCAGTAATGCTAAATCCGTGTGGTGCATCCAAAAGAGTCCAAAGTGTTTATCATCAGGCAACGGAGCAACCGGACTTAAAGAGTAAACATATTCTGGAGACAATCCTATTCCTGAAATGACAAGATTTCTTTTTTTACCACCAAGTAAGACTTTCAAACCATCTCCCACACGCAAACGATGGGCAACAGCAAAGGCTTCATGAATAACAACCTCAATTTGGGATTGATTGGGCTGAGGCATCCTTCCTTGGCGAAGATAGATCAAATTCAGTCCTTGGTGTTGACCTTTCCAGGAAATAAAGCGACCCAATGCCGGCTCTACTTGGCTTGGTACATCGACAAGCCCCTCTTTAACAATTCGTGATTCAACGAAATCAACACCTTGCAGATTTGAAATTTTTTCTGTGAAGGAATCTGGAGCACGGACCAATTCGACAAATATATCAGCAAATTGAAATTTATCATAAAATTGGTTCTTTGCCGATTCTAAGGATCGGTAGGAACTCCATGACGAGATAAGGACAGAAAGTCCACCTAAGACAAGAAATGCAATTGTTAGAACTTGTGTCGACAGACTTTGAAAATCGCGAAAAAGTTTACGATGAAGACCCGTCACCAATGAACCTCATCCATCGATTTTTTATGCGTGTTCTGAAAATCTTCCACGATTTTACCGTCTGAAAGTCTGATAACTCGATCTGCAATTCCTGCAATCGCTGAATTATGAGTAATGACCACCACCAAAGTTCCAAGCTCCTGATGGACGCGATGAATTGCTTGCAACACCAATTTCCCTGTTTCAATGTCCAGAGCCCCCGTTGGCTCATCACAAAGAAGTACTTCTGGGCGCTTGGCAATGGCACGTGCAATGGCCACTCTTTGCTGTTCGCCGCCTGATAATTGTGATGGAAAATGATTTTGACGGTCAGACAGTCCAACCAAACTCAATGCCTCGTGGGGACTCATGGAACTTGAAACCAATTCTGTGGATAACTGAACATTTTCTAAGGCCGTCAAATTTGGTATCAAGTTAAAAAATTGAAAAACAAACCCAACATGTTCTTTTCGATACTTCGTCAGTTGCGAAGTGGTCGATGATACCAAATCATGATCTTTGTAGGTTACCTGCCCCGTTGTTGGATTATCTAGTCCCCCCAAAATATTTAATAGAGTCGACTTTCCACTGCCTGAAGGCCCCAGAAGAACGACAAATTCCTTCGGAGATAATTCCAGGTCAATACCACGTAGAGCTTGGACTTCAACATCACCCATTCGATAAGATTTTACTAAATTTTTTGCTCGAAAAAGGGAAGTGGTCATGATGAATAACCACTAGTTTTTAGAGCAAGAAATTCCGCTTTCCATACATCCTGGAAACTTTTTGCGGCATTGATCTAAGACATTATTCCGTGCCTGAGGTTCAGTATTTCCATTTTCGCTGAAGATTTGATTTTGATAAGAGACCTTGCAGTTGTAAGCACCAACAAGTCCAACCTTGCCATTTTCAAAAGTAAGATTCATCTGAGAACCACCTTGAACATGTCGCCCAGCTTCGTAGCCTGCCTTATAACCTTTCTGTGCTAAGGTCACATCGTCTCCATCGCAAAACATCGAAAACTGTCCCATTGCCATCAGTCGACCCATTTTTGCGTCATTCATTCCTTTTTCATATCCGCCATTTTCTGTGCAGTTTTGCGCATGCATATGCGCGCAACTGACAAATAGAAACGATAAAAAGAAAAAGCTTACTTTAAAAAAGTTTGTCATAATTCCCCCATGTCTTATTTTAGACAAAGATCATCATGACAATCAAGAAGCCAAACTTATTGTTTTAAATTCCACAGCACTTTTTATATTTTTTTCCACTTCCACAAGGGCAAGGATCATTACGTCCAACACGTGGACCCTGGTGAACGACTGGGGTTTTAGTGGATTCTGGAGAAACTCCATCGACGAAGACCCAATGACCGTCGGAATCTTTTTTAAAAGTCGAGACTTCGTGATGTTTAAAATCTTCGCCATTCAATGCATAACTTGCAATAAATTCCACAGTTCCATCTTGATCAGCTGCCTGGCCCTTTTCCGTTGAAATAATTTCTAAGCCTTTCCAAGCTGATTGAGTGGCCCATTTTTTTGTGTCAGCTTCACTAAAATCAGATTGTGATTCCAAAGCAAGCGTCTTTTTTAAATAAGGAATATCACACTCGACAAAGGCTGAATACCTTGATCGCATCAAAGACTCTGCAGTTAAAGGAAAGTCATCCCCTTTCAAAAAAGGCTCACAGCAAGACTTAAAATTTTTTTTACTTCCACAATGGCAAAGCATCATTCCTCCTCATGCAATTGACCTCGCGCCTTGAGAGTGCGCTGAAGTTTTAAACGATATAGTTGTTTCAATATTTGACCAATATTAGGGCCTTCTAAATGTTCATAAGCACACGCTATGGCTTCCAACGTCGACATCCCTTCTTCGAAATGTTCCTTTCGAAGATGCTGAGTGGCCATATTTTTTTGGAAAATCTGAACTCGAGGCAATTCCGATAGCTCTGGATGTCGACTTGCGACTTTACTTGCTTGTCTCCAATTCCCGTCTGGAACAATCAATTGAATTGGCTTCAGGGATTCAAGACCACTCTTTGTTCTTTGAGTTAAATATTCTTTCAGATCCATAGATTCAGGTCCTGGATAAAACAGTAAAGGCTGATAATCAGAATTTAAGTATTGAGTTAAATCCAAACGCTGACGATCAAGCCCACGCAGAATCATTTCTGAATTTGTTAAAGCACGCACCGCCAAACTTCCCGTGTTAGAGGTCCGCTTGAGCTCCTTTGCGTGTATCACTAGACTGAGTCGCGTTTTTAACTTCAACAAAGGAATTTCAGAACAAATACAGAAGTTTGGATGCATTCGACATCCACCACACGGCTGTTTCGTTTTTCTTTGTCGAGGTTTGATTCCATTCATCGAAAGAAAGATGTCACATCACAGACTCAATGTCATTGAATCTGTGATGGATTATTAAGAAAAGACTGGACCTTGGATGGATTGATTTCCGTTACCAGACACCGAAAACACAGAAATGAAAATCATCATTTACGTTAGCGTCATATTTTTTCTACTGCCTTGTTGGTCAAATGAACCTTATCAGTTCCTGTACCAAAGAATGAAAGTGGGTGTGGTTGGAGCTCACCAAGGTGGGGTATTAACTGGAGCACAAAATACGTTGGAGCAGTTCGAAAAAGCAAGACAAGCTGGCATGGATATTATTGAAATGGATCTTCATGCAAGCAAAGATCAAATCCCTTTTGTCTTTCATGACGATAAAATGGACTTCCTTACTACCTGTCATGGACCATTTTCAAATTATAATTCATCTGACTTAAATCAATGTACTTTTTATTCCAATCCTTATTCCATTCCCAGCTTTGAAAATGTGCTTCGATGGTCAGGAGGTCGCATCATTCTTAATGCTGAATTTAAAGACACTGAAAGCATCCGCCCATCCTTGCAACTTGTTCAGCAATATCAAGCTTATAATTGGGTCTATTTTCAAACCCAGGACAAAAAAGAAAAATACTTCGAAGCTCGGAAATATTCTAAAAAAATTGTCCTATTGTACGCTCCACAAAATATGATCGACCTAGAATGGGCCCTTCAGCAAAATGATCCAGCTTTATTGATCATTGAAATACAAGCATCACTTCGTACCCCAGAAATCATGAAAAAAATTCATCAGGCAGGCAAACTAATCACCGAAGATATTTGGCACTTGAGTTGGAACAAAGAAGTATTTGGATCCAAATGCTTCGACGGACTTATGCTTGGAATTGACGTTGTTATTTCGAATCGAATCAATTCATGCATCCAGCAGAAGAATGACTTCATGAATTTAAAAAAGAATGCCTCATTTTGAGATCCAATCAAATTCAGACTAATGAAAACTGGGCTTTCGTCCGATAAGTACTTGCTTGAAAAGGGAGATTTCGTGATATCCATGCACTCAAGAAAAAGATCTTGGTATCATCTTATGATATTAATTTTATCTTTCCTTTTATTCGTTGGATTTCAAAATTGTAGTTCTGTATCACAAATGAATGATTCCCCTTATGCGGATCCATTAGAAGAGTCCAGCATTACGATGCACTAACACCTTCAGCTATTTCTCGAAGACTTCCTATAATTTGCGTTAACTCTTCCGACTGATTCTGAAGGCCGCTGGCAACATCTTTTAATTCAATCACTTTGCGATTGATTTGCTGAGTTCCATTTTCGATTGTTCCCATAATTGTATTCACTTGTGTCACACCTGTTGCTTGTTCTTGCGAAGCCGTCGCAATACTTGTCAGCGACATATCCACTGCTGAAAATTTTTCGGATAATTTTTGGAATTCACCTAAAAAACCAGAAGAAATTACTGTCGAATCTTTCACCTTCTGTTGAGTCGTTTGAATCACAGAATCCAAATCACGATCAATTCTTTCAACCGTCGCTTGCATTTTTTGCGCAGATTCATTCAGGGCAATCCCTATTTCCGTTGCTGCATTTCCCGACGTCTGAGCCAAATTTCCGATTTCTTCTGCAACGACAGAAAAACCCTTACCGTGTTCTCCTGCCCTTGCCGCTTCAACACTGGCGTTAAATGAAAGAAGTTTTGTCTGAAATGCTATATCATTGATCACTGTGGTTTTCGCCATGACTTCCGTGACTGCAGAAACCATTTGCTTGAGCTCTGAATTCCCACTTTTTACTTTTTCAAATAAATTTTGAACATCGAATTGTATTTGTTGCAAAGATTTATTCATTTCTTCAACGCGATTCATCGATGCGTTGACAATATGACTACAGCCTTCACTTTCTGTTTTTGATGCTTGAACATTGGTTGCATTAATTTCCACTGTCGATTTGATTTCTGAAATACTGGACGTAATCGATTGTGTGGATTGAGCTTGGGATTCTGCCTGTTTTTGAAGAACATCTGTGCTGTCAGCTAAAACATCCACAGTGTGAACACTTTCAGCATTCGCTTTATCAATTTTCTGCACAAGACTCAAAATATCTTTGGTTAATCGTCGTGCAATTTTCAGTGAAAAAACAAGACTGACAATGATTGTCAACAAAGAAATCAGAAGAACTGTTTTTTGCATTTGTTCCGCGATTGAAATAATTTCCTCTTGCTTCTGGTGAAAAAGAAGATCTGTTCTTTCAACAATCTCCCTCACTTCATTTAAATATTCAGAGGTTCTTTCCTTAAAAACATCATAGTCGTTGGAACTGGAATGGACCGCCAGAGTTAATTCATAAACTTCTTCAAATATTTTTTTTAATTCTTCAAGACCTTGTTTTTGGTTGGAATTCATTTTTTTTTCAGAAAAATCTGCGTAGGATTTTTCGAAATTATTTCGACCCACAAAATTAATATCTCTAACACTGCTTTCAAACCAAACAACAGCAACCGCTCGTGTTAGTTTATCAAAGGCATCAGCATCCACTTTTCTTAAATCTAAATTTTTTCGAAATTCTTTAGACAGATCTTTGTTTTTTTTATCTAAGATCTGTTGATTATCGGCCTTTTTGGAAGTCCCTTCCAAAAGAGATTGAACTGATTTTTGAAAGTCATTCAAATGCAACTGTGCAGATTTTAATTGGTCTATCAAAGCATGATCTTTTACCAAAGCTGTATGTATTTTGGCATACTTTGGATCCTGCAAATCCATCAATATTTTCTGGATTTCCAAAACACCCTGGTCAACAAATTTCATTGATACTTCAATTTCGGAGGAACTTTTTGCATTCAAGCTTTCCGTCACTTGTTGTGACAGCAATGTCAACTGGGATTGCATGGAAGTGACCTTTTGGTAAAATGAATTC
>CAZFSX010000082.1:0-1770 GCA_964522115.1 uncultured Pseudobdellovibrionaceae bacterium
TATTTTCCTTGGTGTGATCAAGATGATCAAGCAAAAGGAAAAGTTTTTTGATTGGCAATTAACAAAGGAGTGTTAAAACTATGAAATCATTTTTAATCCCAATGCTGGTTCTTATGGTGAGCTTGGCCAGTCAAGCCAAAGATCTAGAACTTGGTTATCCCGAGCTTCAAGTCAGTCCTTCGGCATCGAAGCGTCTTGAAATTGAAGCAGCAAAAGAAAAATCAGCTGGATGGGAAAAGCATCTTCCTATCGAAATTTCTGCAATATCGACTTTCGCGGCAGGCCTTTATCTTCAAAGTCAAAGTACTGATGGCCTAGATGATAAGAAAAAAGATAATTATAAATATGGTTCCATGACAGCTATGGGAATTGGTGCTGGTTGGTTAGCTATCTCTGCCTATTTGACAACTTCGTATCGACCCTATGATGGAGGACTTCGTTCTTTGTCGACCGTTTCCAACGGAAAGTCTATGTCAGAACAGCTTGCCCGTGAACGAATGGCAGAGGAAGCTTTGATGTCTGCAGGATCTGTGGGACGTAAATTGAAATGGTTATCTTTTGCAAGTAACCTTCTGGCCTCTGCATTCGTTGCTAGTGCTGGGAATCAAAATGCAGCAATTTTTGGTGGGGTGGCATCCTTGGTGGCATTTGCACCTGTGGTATTTCCTTACAGTTGGGAAACAACAGCCGATGTTCATAGTGAATATAAAAAACGCATTTACGGTCCAGTGACCTCTTTAGGCTTCACTCCAAATTCTGCAGGTGAAATGATGCCTACTTGGAATTTAAGTTTCCGATTTTAGTCTTTAGGGTTTTCCAGGGGCTCTTCACTCATCTTCAGGGCAAATTGAAGAGCCTCTTTGTTTGTCAGTTTAAGCCCCTTGTCGGACTGAGCGTATTGATAAGCTAGTTTGAAGTTTTCTATACCTGTATCGCCGTTTCCCGCAATTTTTGTTGCTATATCAACAAAGGATCCAATCGTCACTTTTTCAGATTTACTTTCCTGTAAATACTGAAAAAGTTGTTTTATTCCTTTTGCGATGCTGCCTTGAAATTTTGAACCAGCGGAAATCCAATCCGTCACAATCTGAGCACATTGAGGTTTACTCAAGGCAAGACCTTGAGTGTCCAAACAAAATTGTACCAACTGTCGAAAGTCTTGATCTAAATTGTCTTTTTCAAAGGGTAAATCAATAGAAAGTTTTTTTGCTAAAGAAAGAGATTGAAACGCATCTAAATCCAGAGCTTGGCTTAAATATGCTTGTTGAAAAATGACCTTGAACGACTGAAATCGCTTCTCGCTGGCAAGAGCATTTGAAACAGCTTGATCTAGAATGGATCTGTTTTCTATTTCAGCTTTTTCTAGAAGGACAATTGTTGAAATAAATCGAGCCGCAGATCCTTTGCATCCTGCAGATACTTTTTCAGCTATTTCGAGAGCTTTTTTTTCTGTTCCCACCCAGTCCATTTGACTTTTTAAAAACTCAAAACTTGTGATGAATTCCTTCGATCGAGGACATTCTTGTTTTTCACTTTGAGCATCAACTTTTGGAACAGCAGCAAAGGTCAGAGTGGAAAACACCAAAAGAAAAAATAAGAAAGTGAATTGTGGTTTAGACATGAAGTTCCCCCTCTTTAAGTAGTTCAAAAAATAGCATGCCTTATTTATTGCAACTTTGAAGAGGGTGATTGTCAATCCTAGCCAGTTTTAAGTCGAGGATAGTAGACCACTGTCATTGATAAGTTCAGATTCGTCAGGAGTAAGAATTC
>CAZFSX010000082.1:1780-3616 GCA_964522115.1 uncultured Pseudobdellovibrionaceae bacterium
TAGTGGGATGAAATCAAGCGATGTGCAAGTTCAGCAACCGCACGGCGTTCTTCTTCGTTGTGAACATAAATGGGATCAAAAAAATGAAGTTCAGCATCGATAGATTGAAGTTGAAGTAGGCGCCAAAGAGCAGGTGGAAAGCTTTGATCTCCATACCAACAAACATGATCTCTCCATTTGTGGTGCATGTCCTCTCCGTTCACTTTTCGAAAGGACAAACATACAGGAACAATGGGAATGCCTGTTCCTGCCACAGACATTAAAAGAGATTTTTTAAAAGGATGAACTTTTTCTCCATTCGTTGACATGCCTTCAGGATACAAAACAACGTTGAATCCTTCCAAAAGAGTTTCACGGATATTTTCGATTTCACGATGGATATTTGCACGACTACGACGTTCGACATAAAGACATCCGCCCATTTCTGTTAGAGCCCCCAGTCCAGGAGCTTCTTTCAATTCATAGGATGTGATGAATAGTGTTTCTTGGACAGAACACTTTAGAAGTATATCGATCATTCCAAGATGATTCGAAATTAAAAGAGATTGAGAATTCAGGGCAGGGTAGTTCTTAACATTGACGGTGACATTCATCAGTTTAAGACAAAGCCGTGAAAGTTGAGATGTGGTCCATGCATAGCGACGTCGACGTTGGAGTGAATCTTTTGTCGTTAACTTCCAAAAGAAGGACACCAATGCGAAACCGAACATAAGAATAAAAAAGACAATCAACTTAATACTGGCACGAAGATAAGCCACAGCAATCCCCTTATGTAGAAAAGAAGATCACTTCATCATTTTTTTGTTAAGATGGCTATTGAAAAATGAGGGAACTTGCCTTCATCAGACGATCACGAAGTCCATCCCAGCGGGCGTCCATTGGACTGTGTTCAAAAAAACACAATATGCAATCGTGGTTCGATTCTGACAGTTGACGTAGGTCTGAATAAAATTGGCGACAAGCCAAGCTTGGATCAGTATTGAGAGTCAAGACGCCTGGACGAGATAGAGCGGAGCTTGGTTTTACAATACGCACACCTTCTACAATATCAGGGATCGTTTGAATTTTTTGATTTGCCCACTGTAAAATTTCATCTTGAGTGTGATCTTTCTTCAAGCTGGTTAGCAAAGGAATGGCAGGCATGTAGTGATGCTTCATATGTCCTGGGCTTTCAATTTTACTGACGCTAGAAATCCATTCATATTTCAGATTTGGAAAAGTAGATAAGCAATCTTGAAGATCTGATGGGGTAACTTGCCCTGGGCGCAAAATTGAAAGTTGGCAAATAGAGTCCGTAGGCTTGACCAGAAGAACTGTAGATTCAATCCCAATATCACATGGGCCACCATCCAGGACTGCGACAGTGGGAAGTTCCTTCATGACAGCTTCAGCTGTTGTTGGGCTTGTCTTTCCAAATCGGTTGGCACTTGGAGCGGCCAAGGGGACCCCGACGGTTTGAATAAGTTTTTCAGCGATAGGATGATGAGGCCAACGAATTCCAACAGAAGGCAGACCTGCTGTAATCATATTGCTGACTTGTTGATGTTTAGGAAGAACCATTGTTAGAGGTCCTGGCCAAAATTTTTTAGCAAGAACGCTTGCTACTTCAGGCCAATGCGAACACAGATTTCGAGCCATTTCTAGGGAAGAAACATGGACGATCAGAGGATCAAAAAAGGGACGCTGTTTCGTTGTGAAGATTTTTTCTATGGCAAGGTTATTGTTAATACAAGCAGCCAGTCCATAGACAGTTTCTGTCGGCATTCCAACAACATCTCCTCGTTGAAGTAGTTGAGCTGCTGTCGAAAGATCAATAAGTCCCATGTTTTACCATCC
>CAZFSX010000082.1:3626-9662 GCA_964522115.1 uncultured Pseudobdellovibrionaceae bacterium
AGAACAAAATTAATAAAGATATACCCAAGTCCCCATGTACTAAGGCTTACTACCAAAATACCAAAAAAAAGCAAGATACTGTATTCATAGAAAATGGAAATGCGGCTTACCCATACAGGAACTCCTAAAAAGGATAATAACTGCATCTCTTTTCTTAGATCTTCAGACTGCAATGTTAAAATTGAAACTAGAACAAGAATGACAGTCAGGGATAGAAGGAAAAACATGAATAAAATCGCGCTTTGTGCGCCCGTCACCATTTTTTGAGCTGCCGAAAAAACTTCAGCAACATCAACAACTGATATATTAGCATTTTGATTTAGCCATTCCGTTTCAAATCTTGAAAGCACTGATGTTTCAAAATTTTTCAAAAGAGCAACATAGGTCTGGGGCGCATCATTTAAAAAGCCAGGTTGAACAATAATAAAAAAATTAGGCTGAAAGCTTGTCCATTGAACTTTACGCAGGCTTGTGACAATGCCAGAGATGGATACTCCTTGAATATCAAATTCAATTTTATCTTGAAGATGCAATCCAAGTCTTTGAGCGTACTTTTCTTCAATGCTAAGTTCGGGTATTTTTTGATTTGGTTTTTTGGTTTCAAACCACTTTCCAAGTACAATCTGTTCTGAATCATTCAAATTCTGACGAGATGTTAAATTAATGCCGCGATTCCGAAAGCGAATTTCAACTTCTTCTTCCCGTGTTAGAGCTTGACGTATATCCGATTTTTCGAATGGTTGATCATTAACTGAAATGATTTTTCCACGCACAAGGTTTGAAGTAATCAATTCACCAGTGTTGTTTTTTAAAAAACGGCGCAGGTCTTCTTCTTGTTCTTGTTGTATATCAAATAGAAATCGAGCTGTTGATACGGATGGATCATTTTTTATCTGTTGAAAAATCGTCCATCGCGCAAGTGCTGAAAGTCCAAAGAAAAATCCAAAGATAATAAAAACAGCTAATAGAAGGCTTGGTAAAAATCTTTGTCTGGTTAATTTCTTGAATGCTTTTTGAACTGGAAAGGAACGAATGTTGATTTTGGTGAACAATCGTTTAAGCAGAAGAAGGCACGCTGGAGCCATCAAGCTAAGGATTAAAATTGTTGTTACGAAGAAGATGCTGAGTTTAAGCGATTTTGAAAGATAAAAACTCATGGTAGCAATGGCGGGTACGAGCAGAACAAGTGGAGTATGTAGAAATTGATTTGAAGAGTTGTTAGTGGAATTTTCAGATAAAAATTCTGATGGTGAAATTTTGTGGAATAGTCTCCATTGCGCGATGAAGGATAGGCTTGATCCCAGAGATAAAATAAAAAATAAGTATACAAATGAAATAAACGAAGGGTGTAAATCTCCGTTCCAAGAGAGAAACTCTTTCACGCTTCTTTCAAATTGAGGCATCAACCCTTCAATGGCCATCCAGCATAGAAAGCAAGAAGCAAGAAGCACGAAAAGATTTTGAATAAGCAGTAAAATAAAAAAAGTGCTTTGTCTCATTCCCAAGACTTGAAGTAGGGCGAAATCTTTTTTGGACTTTTCAAAAGAATGTTGAGAATAAAAATATTCTGCGATGATGATTAACAGAAATGAAATTGTACCAATGATTCCCAAGTAATCAGTCATAAGAAGCAGTGGGCGCAAGTTATCTTTTGCATTTTCTGAGGCAGACCGCACCTGAATATTTGGATCTTGGAAGTTTTTTTCAGAAGCAATCAAAAAAGCATTTTCATTTTCAGGTTGGGTCTGAATAAGAATTCGATCCCAAACTGTACCACCCAAAGGAAATCCGTTTTTTGCAACAGTATCAAATTGAATAAAGACAGAGGGTAGCAGCTGAGAAAAGCCTTGATTCAACTGTAGGTTTGTTCGTATTTTGCCAGCGAAAACAAAAGTTCTGTCACCAATTTGAAGATTTTCTCCCGGTTTGGGTTGGAAGATTTCAAAAAAACGTTGATCGCAAAAAATGAAATTTGGATTCTTGTGAAGTGCTGATCCCAGGGAATCTCCCTGATCTGTCTGGATGTTTCCAATCAGAGGAAAATGAGAGTCCACGGCATGGACTTGGATCAATTTCGAAATCGAACGAAGACGAGCCATGGAAGGATACTCCCATCCATGGCTCCAGCTATCGACCCAAGGGTGATTCTGAATCCACTGAAGATCATTTTTTGAAATTTCTTGTCTTGCTGAAATTATGTGAGAGGCGCCTAAAAGAATTCGCTTTTGGGTTTGCACATGATCAGTGATACCGTCTTTTAAGACAAGTGTCAGTTGGAAGCCCAGGCATCCAAGAGCAATTCCTAGTACTCGAAATATCATTCTTCGAGGATAAGCAGTCAAAAAGCGAATTTTCCAAGACTTCATCACAAGTTGTCTCCAGAGATGCGACCATTTTCCAGGTGAACAATTCGATTACATTGTTTGGCTAATTCTAAATTGTGAGTAACAAGGATTGTTGGAGTTTTAAGTCGTTCAACAACATTAAAAAATATTTCCATCACTTTATTTCCTGTCTCAATATCCAAACTTCCTGTCGGTTCGTCGGCAAGCAAGAGTTGAGGTTCGGTAATGAGGGCTCTAGCAAGAGCTACTCTTTGACACTCTCCTCCAGAAAGCTGAGAAGGAAAATGCTGGGCTCGATTTGAAAGGCCGACAGCATCAAGAAATACCTTGGCTTTCGTGGTACTAGATGGATCGTTGGCAATATCTAAAGGAAGAGCAACATTTTCAAGAGCTGTTAGGTAGGATAAGAGATGATAGTTTTGAAATACGATTCCAATATTTTTTCCACGAAAAGAGATTAAATCTTTTTTGTTCATTTCAGTTATATCATGGTTGTTTAATAAAATTTTTCCATGATCTGGTTGTTGAATTCCTGCTATTAAACTAAGTAATGTAGATTTACCACTTCCTGACTGGCCAAGTATGGCCACGCATTCGCCTTTTTCAACCCGCAAATTGATATCTGAAAGGACTTGGATTTCTTCTTTTTGAAATTGGAATTTTTTTGCAAGATGTTCGATAAATAAACTCATAGACGGTCCTTCAAGTGTTGGTAAATTTTTTCAGCCAGAATTTGATGTCCTTTTTCATTAGGGTGTATGCCATCAGATTGATTGAAAGAAGAATGTCCTGCAACTCCATCAAGGAAGAAGGGAATCAGTTGGACTTGGTATTTTTTTGCAAGGCGAGGAAAAACTGCTTCGAATTTTGCTCTATATTCTTTTCCATAATTCAGTGGCATTTTCATTCCAGCCAAAATCACAGGAATTTGTTCTTTTTTACATTCGATTAAAACTTGTTCCAAATTCTGTTCCATTTTGGAAGGTTCAAGTCCCCTTAGGCCATCATTCGCTCCTAATTCGAGTAGGATAAGGTCAGGTTTACTTTTCAATTGCCAACGAAGTCGACCAGGTCCGCTGGCTGTGGTGGAGCCACTGATGCTGGCGTTGACAACCTTCCAGTTTTTTCCAGCTTTTTGAATTTGATTTTGAAGCAAGAATGGATAGGAAGCTTGAGTTGCAACTCCATAACCTTCACTCAAGGAGTCACCTAAAATAACAAGCCGCTTTTCATTTCCAGCGGAAGTGGAAGATGTGAACAAAAGTAGAATAGGAAAAATGAATTGCAGCATAAAAAAACCCCTATCTTTTGAGGATAGGGGTTTTTTTATTCTGTGTTAAGTTACTTTCTTAAAAGAAAATTAGTAACTGTCGTCACGGCGTGGAGGACGAGGTCCACGATTACCGCCGCCACCACCGCGAGGGCCACCAAAGCCACCACGACGAGGTCCACGGTCGCCACCATCACGAACTTGTGGGCGAGCTTCAGAAACTTGAATTGCGCGGCCAGAAAGGCTTGAACCATTCAATTTTTCGATAGCTGTGTTTGCGTCATTATCGTTTGCCATTTCAACAAAGCCAAAACCTTTGCTGCGGCCAGTTTCGCGATCTGTAACAACGCGAACGGAGACGATTTCTCCGAAAGATGCGAAAGCATCTTGTAAATCTTGATCACCTACTGAATAGGGCAAGTTTCCAACGTACAATTTCTTACTCATGTTTCCTCCTTATCACCCTCCGTACACCATGAGTAAAAGCTAAACGACCAATACCCGGGAACTAATAAGCGGTGATGAAAAATTCTGAGCTGCAGGATAACAGTTTTGACTACAAAGACAAGTATTTTGAGCGAATTTTTGGCACTTTTTAGGGGAAAAGAAGGGAGTTTTTAGGCTCCCTTGGTGCAGATTTTAAGAACGCATATTGTTGAACTGAAGAGGGACTTCAAATGACTTTCCTCGAAGAAGGGCCATTGTTTCCTGAAGCTCATCAATGCTTTTTGATGTGATGCGAACTTTGTCATCAACCATTTGTGCTTGAACTTTCAATTTTGAATCTTTGATCGTCTTGACGATTTCTTTACCTACTTCTTTTTCAATACCTTGGACCAGGTTAGTTTTTAACTTCAACATTTTTCCACCAGCAGGTTCAATTTCTGAAAACTTAAGTGCACGAATATCGATGCCTCGTCGATGCAGTTTTGTTTGCAAAATATCCTTCATCGCATTCACTTTATATTCATCATCCGCAAGAAGAATGATTTCTTTTTTATCCCATTGGTATTCCGAATGACTTCCTTTGAAGTCGTATCTGCTTTCTATTTCCTTGCGGGCCTGGTTGATCGCATTGTCAACTTCTTGCATGTTTAATTCTGAAACAATATCGAAGGATGGCATGTGAGGTCCTTTCTAAGTCGAGACGAGCGTTAAGATATTCTCCATAAATCATTCTTATATTTCCCATGCAAGGAAAAGCGTTGAAAAGGAATTTTTTTTGATGAGATAATGAAGTTGTCAGTTTTCAGGAGGCTGGATGCAGAATGAAAACCTATTCTTCCCGTTAGCTAGTGTGCGGGCTTTGTTGCTGAATTCAAGCTATGAACCCATGAAGGTTGTTCCATGGCAAAAGGCCTTGATTCTTTGGTTTCAAGATAAAGTTGAAATTTTAGAATATCACTCGACCTTCGTCAGATCGGCTCGAACGCGATTTCAATTGCCAAGTGTCCTTCGATTGAAAACATATGTGCGACCAAAGTCCTTAGGTGTCGTTCGCTTTTGTCGCGAAAATGTTTACATTCGTGATAATTATACTTGTCAATATTGCGCTGAAAAATTTCCATTGAAGCACTTAACATTGGACCATGTAGTTCCTGCTTCGAAAAAAGGAGAGAAGAGTTGGACAAATATTGTGACTGCCTGTCGCGAGTGCAATCATCGAAAAGCGAATCGAACTCCAGCTATGGCGAATATGCCATTGTTGCGTGAGCCTTGGGCGCCGACATGGCTTCCTTCTCCAGAGCTGGACTTAAGTCCGCAGACGGTGCCATCGGTTTGGCTCGACTACCTGCCTCTGAAGTCGAATGTTTAGCTAGAACTAGGCATGGGTCCTGGACAATTCCGTCTTTCATGCTGTAGATTGGTACTGTTCGCCCTGTAAAATGAAGGGTGCCAATCTCATATGAAGGATATTCATGCTACTGAAAACACATAATAAAATTCACACCCATCTGTTGAAATCTTTGATTCATACGATCAGCGAAACGAATGGAATTTCTTTGAATGATACATTGGATCTGATATCTACGTCTCCCGAGATTGTTTCCAACTCAGAGGCTTTGGATTTGGTTGAAGAGTTTCGTAAATTAATCAGTCTTTACCAGCAAGACCAAGCAAGCATTCATCATCTTTTAAGACATCCTATGTCTCATGCTTTGCTGGATTTTTTTAGATTATTTCCAAAGAAGTACAAGGAAGAACATATCCATTTGACTGGATCCTTGACGGCGGAATTTATTTTTCCAAGATTGCAGAAATTGCTGCAGGGGCCTTTGCGAGAAGTCTACGAATCAAAAATAAAAGAAGTCTACGGCGACGACTCTATTCCTATTCGGACTGTCGCAGATATTGATCGATTAATTCGACTTGAAGATGGGGAAGGTTTTGATACCTACCTGAGGATTTTATATTTACCTA
>CAZFSX010000083.1:0-9500 GCA_964522115.1 uncultured Pseudobdellovibrionaceae bacterium
GGTCGTTAGTATTATGGACTGCGAAAATTTTTTATTACCGACTATCCTAATAGCGAGAGGGACTATGGAATTAGAAAAACTTGAAAGACAACTTGAGATACTTGCAAAGAAAAATAAGAAATACTTTGAAAAGGACAGGGTCATTGAAAAGAGGGCCAAGTCTGTTCAAGAGTTAGATCCCAATTCTCTTGTGAATCGAAAGAGAGAAATCTTTAGACAAATTTGTCAGATTCAATTTGATCTGACTTCCTATGAATTTTTTAACAAACTTGTAGATCACGCAATGGCTATGTCAGAGGACGAGCTTGAGCAGATTCTGAAGTAACAAACCAAATCTGATAGGATGTCGGATGAAACTTCAGGATGAAGAAAAATTCTACGAACAAATCGCGGCGATTGATGAAAAAATAAAAGTTCAAAAAAGAACTCCGCTGCACCCCTATTTTACGAGTCAGCCCTATTCGTTAATCCAAAAGTATATCCAACATTTTTGTGGCCCAAAAGGCAAAGTTTTGGATTTATTCGGGGGAAGCGGTACGACTTTGCGTGAGGCCCTATTGCTAGGTCACGAGGCAGTTCACGTTGATCTTCTGCCTTGGTCCTGTTTTATTGCGAGGGTTTCGGTCTATAAGCCCAATGATATAGCGGGGCTGGATGAAGCATTTGAAAAACTGACAAAATCAGTTAAAGGCGAAATCAATGCTCTCTATAAAATGTCAAAGAAAGATGCCGATTTGCTTTCCGATCCGAAGGGATTTCCCTCGAAGGTCAAGTTACCCAAAAACTCAGATGTTGAAACATTGGGTGATCTTTTTACTCCGAGAAACAAAACTGCGGTCTGGGTGTTATTACAGGCAATTAAAAAAGAAAAGAATGAAAAGCTGCGCGAGTTTTTTCTATTTGTTTATTCGGGTATTTTAGCAAGAGCCTCTCGCACTTATTGGAAAGATAAAGAAGGCAAGGGTGGAGGCGATTCTGGTATTTATAAGGTATATCGTTACTGGGTTCCGCCGAAGCCTGACGAACGGAATGTTTGGGAGCTATTTGAATCCAGAGTCAGTCGTGTCGCCAAGTTAATTCGTGCAGACAACAAACTTCTATCGGTAAAATCAATAGAGCCTGAAATAATTTGCGACTCTGCAACGAAGGTCAGCAAGTCCATTGGTAAAGAAACCGTAGATTATATTTTCACCGACCCTCCCTACGCAAAACACATCACGTATCTTGATCTTTCGACGATGTACAATGCGCTTCTTGGTTTTGAAATTACAAACGATATGAAACAAGATGAAGCAATTGAGGGCGGTGACAACGCGAAGAGCTTGGATCAATACATTGAGTTGATTCGAGGATCTTTTCAAACGGCTTATGATGTTCTGAAGTTTAACCGTTGGATGACGGTCGTATTCACTCATAAAGATCCAAATGTTTTTACTCGACTGATTGAAGCTGCGGTTGAGGTTGGATTTGAATACGCAAATGCAGTTCCCCAAGATACAAAGCGACCATCTTTTCACAAAGTAAATAACTCTCTGACGGTATTGAAGGGTCAGATGATGTTAAATTTTGTAAAGCGACGCAACTCGAAGGCGAATATCCGCAAAAGGTTCGACGCGCAAGCGCAAGCACTTGTTGTTAGAAGTGCTCAAAATACAATTATAAGAAACAACGGAAACGCCAGTTTTAGCGATATCGTTCACGATTTGTATGAAAAACTTCTTGCCCAGGGTTATCTACGTGACATGACAAATGACTGGAAAGATTTGGAAAAGATTCTTGATGAGAAGTTCAAGCGCAGAGTAGATAACAACGGGCTTGCTTACGAAATTAAAAACAATGCTGATATCGACGAGCTTATTCCAGTAGATGAACGATTGCGACACATGATTCTGGATTATTTTCATTCATGCGAAAAGAAAAATGAACTTCCCACCTTTGATGATATTTGGGCCAACGTTATGCCCTTTATGAAAGGCAAACAAGTTCAGCCAACGCAGTCCGCGTTGTTGAAAATTTTGAGAGAAGTTGCAAATCCAGTAGATGAAAAGCACTGGATGAGGGCAACGGACATGGGACAGTATCAAATGTCGGTAGATCATCAAAAAGCAAGCAGCGCGGCGACGCTACCAGCCCTAACAGTATTCAAAAAAGAAGAATTGCATGAGCACGACACATTTATTTATCTCCTTGCCAAAATTGGATTAAACGCTGGATTCAATGTTCATGTAGGTAAGAAAGAGCAGGGCTCCGGTAAAGTGAATAACGAGTCATTGAAGTCACTATCGGTCGATAAAGTTCCCCAGATTGAGAAGCAAGACTCATTTAACAAGAGCTTAATTGAGCAGGTGGACTTGATCTGGCTGGATAGTGAAGGTGCGGCTATCGCCTGTTTTGAAATCGAAAACACTACCAAGGTAGAAAAAACATTTGATCGTTTTCACGCTTTGATTGGCTTATATCCACAGGTTAAGCAAGAGGGTCGCTGCTTTGTAATTGCTCACGAAGATAACGTTGGCCGTTTGGAAGACAAACTTACTCAAAGTCATTGGGTTGGATATCCATATTTCATGGAAAGAGCCGTATCATTTTTTACTTTTGACGATTTCATCAAGTTTTATAGGACACTAGATTTGTCTAAAAAGATTGAGGCGGAGCCAATTTTACAAAGGCTTCAATCGGGTGCAACTCAGTTAATTTGGGAAGCCGAAAATGTTCAGAAGGCCAAAGCTAAGTTCCGTCTAGTGAAGTAATAATCGCAAATAAACCGTCGGCATAAAGATCGGTTTTTCTTTCCGACCGCTCGTTATCTGGCAAAATAATCTTAATACAATTTTCTTCGACTATCCGAAAAGTTATTTCGGCTTTCGGAATTTCGATTGAGGACAACGGGTTTCGATCCGAAGTTATTTATTGAGATGAAAAAAGCAAAGTTAGACAAAGTTTTGAAAACACTGATGAAAGCCCGTGGAGTTAAGGCAAGTGACCTTAGCAAATCCACAGGAGTTCCTGCTGCTACTTTGTCTTCGCTGCTTAATGGTGGGCAAACACAGAAGCCCGAACATCTGCTGGCACTAAGTCAGTATTTCAAAGTCAGCATCGAGTTTCTGTTGTTTGGCGAAGATGATCACCGACCAACCCTTGATGACGTACTAACTGAAGGAATTTTTTCTGGTTGGTTGAAAGTGACAATTGAAAAAGCCATTCCCGACAAAAAGAAAGTCGGGATAGAAAGCGAATGATCTTGTGGCAAAACTCAGGTTTGGACTTGGAACATGGAGCAAGGGAGCCACGATGAACGGTAAAGATATTGGCACTGGCTTCTTGGTTGTTGAGCTCGACAACACGGTAAACATCAAGACTTTGTTCAAGACGCAGTTTCTCTTCATGCTAGGTGATGTGAAAGAGGTCGTACGAGGCGACAAGGAAATCCAAATCAACACACAAGGCGGAGATGTCATCAAGCTATGGGCCAAACCAGATGACCTGAGTGCTCTCGAACGTCTAATCAAATCACAAAAAGGAGCAGCATGAAAATTTTAACAAAAATCACAATCGCAATTCTGTTGGCGGCTGTAATCTCAGGTTGTGCTACACCAAGAACGAAGCATACAGATCCAGCAATGAGAGTTTTTGTTGACCCTGACTCTCTTGATAAGAAAAATTTGCCAAGGCTGAAGGCGGCTTTACAGGCATCTGGCAACTGGATCGTGGTTGATCGTGATGCTGGATACGAGGCTATGAATAAGGAGCAGGATCGTCAGTACAAGGATTCTGAAAATAGAATTGATCAAAAGGAACGTTACGCCATCTGGGGAAAGCAGTACGGAGTTGGCGGAGTCATCACGGCAACAAGCCAATGTTCAGCTTCAAAGCGTTTTTGGGCAAACCAAAGAGACTTTGACTGTATTCAGAACGTTCAAGTGATGGATGCCAAGACAGGAGAGGTTCTGGCCACGGCGGAAGGGCTTGGTACAGATGGCTCATTCTTCTACGCAGAAATGAACATTGCGCCGTCATGGACCGAAACAGTTGAAAAATTAAATGAGAGCTATCCGAAGTATTTCGAGAAGATCAAAAAATCAGAAACAATTCTGGCAAGGGAGCACGAAGCTGAATTGGCTACTGCAAAAATCGAATCTGAAAAAGACACATCCAAAGTGGCATCAAGAGAAGCATACAAAAAGCAGCAGGAAGCCTACCTTGCAAGAGTCAGAACTGGAGACATGACCAAAGAGGAGGTCAGGACTTTGCTTAAAGCTAAGGCCAGTGGGTTTCAATTAACACCAGAAGAAATTGAAGGATTGGAGATCGTTCTTCAACGAGCACAAATGAAAACAATCCTGAAAGAAGCTACTGGAGAATAGGCGCAGGAGCTTGAAAGGTTTCATTATGCCTACTGCAAATAAAGACAGTTTGAAGTTTACTTAACTCTACTTATATTAACGGATTCCCCTTTCCGCCAGATAGTCATCATTTACACTCAAATCATCAAACCAAACGATGAAATGAGGTGAATGATGGGTGATAAAAAATCATGGGAAATGCGAACCAAATCTGGTTTGCCCTTGGACGAGGCTGTTTCGTGGCTTCAAAAATCTTTGAGACGAGCAGATGAAATTACCGCACTCTGGTTGATGGAAGACTTGCTGGTTTCTGGTTTTCAAAGATATGCATTATATCGGTGTTGGATCACTGCACTTGAGGATATCGGACTAGCTGCCCCGGATGTCTGTCGGTCAATCACAGAAATTTATCAGGCATGGCTCGCTCACCGAAAAGAAAAAGGCAAAGACTTTGTTTTCAGCGGCGAGAACAGAGTCATCAACGGCTATGTCATTTTGTTGATTGCTCGCGCTCCAAAAAACAGAGCGACCGATGATGTAAGTCAGTTGGTGGCTCAAAAATATCGTGAAGGTTGGCGACCTGAGTTCAATGAAATTCTAGTTCGTGATGAACATACATCGAAAGGCAAAGGTCTCGGTAGAAAATTTCGTCACTGGAGCCAAATCGGATCAAAATGTAAAAACTTAGTTGGTGAGGAAAAAATCGGAGGACCTACATACAAGCAAGAAGTTGAGCAAATGTGGGAGAGATTGGCGCAAGAAAATGGTGAACCAGAAGCCGAGCATGATCCTGACGTTGAACGGCTGGGCCTCAAATGAAAAATTGTTCTATCTATACACGGGTGAGCACATTGGACCAGTCCTGCGAATTGCAAATCCGTGAGCTGAAGGAGTTTGCTGAACGACGTGGCTGGAATGTTGTCGCAGTATTTGAAGAAAAAATGTCAGGCACAACTGCCAATCGCCCTCAGTTAAAACAGCTTCAGAAATTGGTGGCTGAAAGAAAGATCGACGTAGTTTTGACTTGGAAGTTGGATCGTTTGTTTCGGTCACTCAGAGACCTGCTGTCAGTTTTGCAAGACTGGAGTGACTTGGGTGTGGAAATGGTTTCCTTGCGCGATAACATTGACCTGACTACGAGTACCGGACGGTTACTTATGCAAATCGTCGGAGCCTTCGGAGAGTTTGAAGCGGCCCTTGTGCGGGAGCGAGTCCGTGCAGGTGTTGAAAATGCTCGGAAAAAGGGAGTGAAACTTGGTCGCCCGGCTCTGGAAATGGATGTCGCTAAAATCAGGAGTTTGCGAGAACATGGGCTTCCTATTCGGGCTATCGCTTTGGAACTCGGAATCTCTGTTGGATCAGTCCAAAAAGCCATCAAAGCACCGTAAATTCGATTTGAAACCTAAATTTGACAACAAATGGTATATTTGTTATATTGTTATAAAGGTTATATTTGGTATATCCGATATAGTCTTGGGAGGCTGAATGGATATCGTTATCACCGCATGGGCATTGGACTCGTATCTCAATTTGAAACACGCCCATGTGTTCACAGATCAGGAGTACAAAGGCACGATTCGCCCTGATGTAGATTTGTTGAAGACGTATCCCACGGACACAAAGTTTCAGAACGGAAAATTTTGGTCTATTGCAACTGATGGCAAAGGCAGCAAAATTCCTGACGGCTTCAAAATGAAGTGGCATCAGGTTGGAGCAGGAAATGTCCAAATGCGGCTGCCTGTTGGAATGTTTGTAGAAGCCTATTTGTGTGAAGCGTATGTAAAAACAGATCCGAAGAAAGAAAAACGGATGATGGCAAAATTTAAGGCTCACTTGGAGCTGATCCGCCGTGGTCAGTTTACAGAGTGTGGGAGGTTATCATGAGAGCACAAGCAATGACATCTGATGTGAAGGTCGAACTTATCGAGATCGGCCATAAAATGAATCAGGCAGGTCTCTCCAAGCCATTCATCGCCGCAGCGGTCGAAACTGCCTTTGAATTTGAAGGCGTTTATGACCTTATGAAAATGTGGTCTGAAGAAGAAGAGCCAGCAGAGCGCGAAGAGATTGTTGCCGATATTCAAGACTTAATTAACGACTGCACCCAAAAAGAAAAAGTTGAAAGTGCTTATGTTCGCTTCGACGATCTTGAAGGCATTGCAAAGAACATTCGAGGCTTCAAAGATTCACTTCGCCTCAAGGTCGATGCTCTTGGGGGAATTGGAGAGCTATCAAAAAAAACTGGGATACCCCAACCATCCCTATCTCGATTTTTCAATTCAGTATCAGTTCCACACCGCGCAACTCTGCTGAAAATTGCAAAGGCTTTGGGGTTGAGTCAGGTTGAAATCGCCACCGAGTGGAGTCGATAAGAATGTACGAAAAACCTATCACCGCAGGATTGGCGACGATGATAGGGCCTATCAAATTTCAATCACTTACGAGATTGGATTTTGCAATTCTGACGGTACGTAAACCAAATCATTTATGAACCGCCGGGACAAAACGCCAAAAGTCGATGATAGGAATGTCTATCATGGAGGTTGGATATGGATGATAGATTGCCTGAAGAATTGGACACCGAAGCCTCTGGTATTGAAGACCTACCCGCCGACAGACAAGATCGCCTGAGAAGCCTTGTCGATTTACAACGACGTGGAATGTCCAATGCCATGATCGCAAAACTTCTGCGAGTCGGCGAAGCAACGGTCTATCGAGATAAACAGATTCTGAAAAAATTTGCAGCCACAAGAGCAGCCAACCTTGATATCAAAGAAGAGATTGGCGATGCCCTCAACTTTTTGGATGAAATCGCTGACAAGGCGATGGAGGGTTATAGGTCGTCCATAGAGGACAACGAGCAGGTCGTTTTTGAATTAACGAAATCAGGCGAGAAAAAAGCTGTCACAAAATCCATACCTGACCATTCGCAAGCACAGCGATATCTCGCTACGGCCGCGACAGCAAAGAAGCAAAAAGTTGACACAATTTTGCAGGTCAGTACGACTCACGCTCTGAATAAAGTACTGCTCAACAAAGCCAACGAATCAAAAGGTATTGATGTCGCAAGTCTTAGATCAGAAGAGGACTTTGTTAATGCAAAAAAAGAACTTGATTCAAAAATGTATGAAGCAGAACGTAAGCTACATATCTATCGCGGCCCGTCTCCGTTGGATTATGCTGATAATCGCAAGCAGTACGAAATCGACATGGCCGAGCACATGAGACGATTTGACGAGTTTATGAAGATCAAAGAAGAGTTTGAAAAACCTTGGCCTCCTCGGAAAATTAGAAAATCTATTGACGGTCGTCGTTGATAATTTATTCCTTATTCAAAAGGAAAAAATGCCAACAAATTTTGAAACTGATCTGTTTCCTGATGCTGCGAAAAATAATTCTAAGACCATCACGCCAATACATATTTCAGGCGTTTTGAAATTCGCGGAAACTCCCATTCCGTGGCTGATTGACAATCTGCTGATTCAAGGCGGTTGCTCCCTCCTCGCCGCAAAACCAAAGGTTGGAAAAACCACACTTAGTCGATCCCTTGCTTTGGCAGTGGCCCGTGGAGAACCATTCTTGGGTCAAAACACCATTAAGCGACAAGTTCTGCTAATGACCCTTGAAGACAAGCTCTCTGAGGTAGGTCGGCATTTCAGGCAACTTGGAGCTTGCGACGGCGATGGCATATTTGTTCTGACCGAATCTCCACGAAGTATTCCACAGCTTCGAGCTCTTATATCAGAGAAGAATTTTGGACTGGTAATTGTTGACACTATGATTTTGGGAGTTCGGGGATTGATGGATCTCAATGATTATTTGCAAGTGAGTCAAGCGATTGCTCCGTATGTACAGCTTGCCCGTGAAACGGAGTCACATATTATGTTTGTTCATCATCTGTCGAAGCGTGAGCGTGGTGGTGGTGATCAGATTTTAGGATCAACAGCATTATTTGGGTCTGTTGATTCTGTCTTATTGCTGGATCGGCAAAAACAACTCAGAACATTTTCAACAATTATGCGCTACGGAAGGGATTGGCCTTCTGCACGTTTACAAATGACCGAAGAGGGGCAGATAAAAATATTTGAAGAAGATAAGGAAGCAACTGTGAAGGCGCAAATTTTCGAAAAACTATCGGCAGAGCGGTCGCCAATTACAGAGAAAGAAATTGAATCGGCTGTTTATGGGCGAACAGCGCATAAGCGACGGGCTTTGCGCGAGCTATTTCAGAATGGTCAAATCAAGCGGATAGGAGATGGAACCAAAAGTAGTCCGTTTCAGTATTCATGTTCCACGCCTTAATACGGAACAAACAATTTCTTCATTGCGGCTTCCACGCGTTCTCTATCTAGGCAAAAAGTATTGCAAAGTATTTCGGTGGCAAGTGCCTGATCGTATTGGGAGAGATCAGAGGCCCTAGTTGGAGCTTCGCCTATGACAAAAGCAACAGTATCAGAAGCACGATTCGATTGAGACTGCTGCTTTCTTTCTCCAAACCCAAACAGCTTGGAGACTTTAATGGCGGCAGCTTCCTTGGGGCCACGTAGTTCTCGAATTTTTTCTGAGGTCAAACAAAGCTGCTTAATTTTAGATTGTGGAATTTCACACCTGGAAAGTAGTTTTCCGATCTCTGGCTGATCAATATACAGGACATCATTCAGATATTTTGGAAGCTCATCGGAATGTAAGGATTTAGCACGGATGAGCTCATAGAGGCTGGCAACAATGGGCGTTACATAGAATGAAACCTGAAGGCGAAAAAAATCCATTTCAGCAGCCTTAGCTTTCGCAAACTTTTTGTGAATCTCATTTGCTGCACTTCTTGAGTAATTCTTTGTCTTTCGACCTGCTGTGACAGCCATCTCGTCCATGTCCAGCAAGGCCGCCAATTTATATACGGATGTCCAATCAGATAAAGCTTTTGAGCGACCACCTTTTTTCACAAAATCACCTCTCGAAAATCAACTCTGTATATGACGGAAAAATGCATGGCTGGCAAGGATAACCAGTTCCGCAAAAGTCACCGATGGAATCTGCTGACTACGGATGCCCAGCTCACTGGTAAATCTTTCGACAGTTTTTTGCATGGACTGAAAGGAGTTCTTATGGCCGAAAAAATAGATCGTCAGATTCCCATAACTTACCGAGAGGCACAGA
>CAZFSX010000084.1:0-9478 GCA_964522115.1 uncultured Pseudobdellovibrionaceae bacterium
GCTTTGTCTTCCTGGAAAATCCTGAGTTGTCCATGGAACTAAGCCTGCCATCGGTAAGTGAAAATGTTTTTTAAGACTTGCAGGCATCCTGTTGACTTTCAACAAAATAGACTCGCTCACTGAATTCGCCTTTTTTTCCAATATTGAAAGAGCTAACGGGACGATGATAACCCATCACGCGCGTCCAAACTTCACATTGAGTTCTTTCTGAATCTTGCAATACTTTTTTCGCAGGAGCCTGATTGGCTTTTTCTTTGACGATATAATTGCGTGGTTGAATGTACATGTTGATCTCCTTGGTTGTTATTATCTTTTGTTTCGTTTGAAATTCTGATTTTAGATCTCAAAAAACTGTTCTCTTTTTTTAGGCATTGATCCTTCAACATAGCTTAGTTGGAATGTTCTTTTCTGGCCAACAGCTCATCATCACATTTTGGACAGAACTGATGCTCTCCTGATAAATAACCATGATGAGGACAAATGGAAAACGTGGGAGTGATCGTAATATATGGAAGCCCAAAATTGGACAAAGCCCTTTTCACAAAATTCTTGCACGCAGACCCCGAAGAAATCTTCTCATTCATATATAAATGCAAAACTGTTCCCCCTGTGTATTTTCGCTGAAGATGTTCTTGTCTTTCCAATGCCTCGTAAGGATCTTCGGTAAAGCTGACCGGCAGCTGGGATGAATTTGTATAGTAGGGCTGAGACTCGGTCCCCGCCTGCAAAATATCTGGAAAACGTTTTTTATCCTCTTTCGCAAATCGATAGGTTGTGCCTTCTGCAGGAGTTGCTTCCAAATTGTACAGATGCCCCGTTTGTTCTTGGAACAAAACCATTTTCGCTCGAATATGATCTAAAAACTCTGAAGCAAAGGCATAGCCCTCATCCGTCGTCACATCATCCAATCCCTTGGTGAAATTGCGAATCATTTCATTGATTCCATTCACACCGATGGTGCTAAAATGATTGCGAAGGGTGCCTAAATATCTTTTGGTATAAGGATACAAACCACGATCCATCAATTCCTGCACAACCTTGCGTTTGACTTCTAAACTTTCGCTGGCCAAATCCATCAACTGATCCAAACGCTGATAAAGTGCTTCTTTATCCCCTGCAAATTGATAGCCCAATCGTGCGCAGTTGATCGTGACAACTCCTAACGATCCCGTCTGTTCTGCAGATCCAAACAAACCATTGCCTCGCTTTAAGAGTTCACGCAAATCCAGTTGAAGACGGCAACACATCGATCGAATCATATTGGGTTGTAAATCTGACTTCACAAAATTTTGAAAATAGGGAAGACCATACTTCGCCGTCATCTCAAACAACAAATCCGCATTGGCACTTTCCCATGGAAAATCTTTGGTGATATTGTAAGTCGGAATGGGAAATGTGAAGACTCGCCCACGGATATCTCCTTCCATCATCACTTCGATAAAGGCTTTGTTGATCATATCCATTTCATTTTGAAGATCACCATAGGTGAAGTTCATTTCTTGGCCTCCCACCAAAGGTTTTTCTTGGCGAAGATCCTCTGGGCAAGTCCAATCAAATGTTAAATTTGTAAAAGGAGTTTGAGTGCCCCAGCGCGAAGGCACATTCAAATTGTAAATCAATTCCTGCATGCATTGCTTGACCTCTTTGAAGTTCATTTGATCTTTGCGAACAAAGGCCGCCATATAGGTATCAAAACTACTAAAGGCCTGAGCTCCCGCCCATTCATTCTGGAGCGTTCCTAAAAAATTCACAATCTGCCCAATGGCTGCCGACATATGCTTTGCGGGAGCAGCCTCTACTTTTCCAGGTACACCGTTGAAACCTTCTTGCAACAAAGTCTTCAATGACCAGCCTGCGCAGTAACCTGCCAACACATCTAAATCATGGATATGATAATCGGCATCGATATGGGCCTGTCCCACGGCGGGAGAATAAATACGATGCAACCAATAATTGGCGATCATTTTTCCTGCCACGTTTAAAATCAAACCACCCAAACTATAACCTTGATTGGCATTCGCATTCACACGCCAATCCGACTGCAGAAGATACTCGTCCACAGATCTTTCAACCTCGACAGTGATGCCGTTGATGTCCTTGCTTCGAAGATCTTCTAATTTGAACTGATAGTTTTTTGCTGAACTCTGCTGTTGCATGATGAACCTCTTTCTTGCCTATATCTAGGATTATGGAAAGAGTTGGACCACAAGATCTAGTTCCTTCACGCAGAGTCGAGACAAATTCCACCAGGTCGGTGGAACTTGTTTTCGGCGAATTAATCCCCCGAGGAGGACGACAAAAACCGAACGCCTGATTGCAACAGAGCTTGACGAATTTTTTCAATATGTTCATGGGAACTTGTCTCTAAAAGAAAATCAATTCGAGTTTCCCGTAAGAACAATCCATGAGATACACGATCATGATGAACTTCTAAAATATTCGCCTGATGAGCTGCGATAATCTCCGTCATCCGATGAAGAGCTCCTGGTAAATCTTCCACAACCACACTCATTTCCACCAAACGTCCCCTGCGGATTTGTCCCTTTTCAATCACTTTAGAAACAATATTTAAATCGATATTTCCACCGCACAAAAGTACACAGGATTTTTTTCCAAGCTTCAGTTGCGATCGATGAAGAAGGGCCGCCGCAGCCGCTGCACCAGATCCCTCTGTCACGGTTTTTGCTTTTTCCATCAAAAAGAAAATCGCTTCAGCAATTTCATCATCCGTCACTGTCACAATATCATCCACCAATTTGGAGATAAAACTTTCATACATCACTGGACTTGGATTTTTGATCGCAATCCCATCCGCTATAGTTGCAATTTTTTTTCTTGATATTGCTGGAGGATGATGATGAAAAAGTTTTTCCATGCCTGGAGCTTGATCCGATTGGACTCCATAAATTTTACATTTTGGATGAAGTGCTTTGATGGCCGTGGCGATTCCAGAAATCAAACCTCCTCCGCCAATGGGAATGATCACACTGTCCAAATCTGGAACCGTCGCCAGCATTTCCAATCCTATGGTACCTTGACCAGCAATAACTTTTTCATTTTCGTAGGGATGAACAAAAGTGAGATTCTTTTGTTTTTCAAGAGTTCTGGCATGCTCGTAAGCTTCGTCATAGATTTCTCCATGCAAAACAACATTGGCTCCATATTCGCGAGTGGCAGCAACTTTCACCAAGGATGCATGAATTGGCATGACGATTGTGGATGGAACTCCCGCCATCGTGGCGCTGTAGGCAACACCCTGCGCATGGTTACCTGCGGAACTTGCCACCACGCCTCGTTTTTTTTCGTCTTGGGAAAGCTGAGCGATGCAGTTGTAGGCACCACGCAATTTGAAACTTCCTGTGATTTGTTCATTTTCAAATTTAAAAAAAATATCGCTTCCAAACATCTTCGAAGCCGTCACACTTTTTTCCATCTGCGTGTGGCGCACAACATCTTTCAAACGTTTTTCTGCCGACTGAATATCTTCCAGAGTGACTTTCATGAATCCACCTTTGTCTTCAAAGCTTGAGTGTAATCAGCCTTTTTTCGATTGTCTATGATGTAAGAATTGAGAGATTCTTACTCACTTAAGTTTATTCAGCGGTCAGTGAACAAGTTTATTCATTGACCACTGAATAAACTTGGAAAATTCATTTTTGACCAATAATAACATATAGATATAACCATCAAAATCTGCAGATAAGCAAAAAAATCATGATAGTTGCCCTAATTCGCAGGCAGGGGTTGTTCTCCCAGTAGATAGAAATCGGTGGGTTTAAAAACGAAAGATGTTTTTTCCATGATGGGGACTTTCAAAATGGCTGCCCAAAATTGGATCGGTTGACCAACCACGCTGGGTATCGCTCGAAACATGATCAGAATTAAATTTTCATTTTCGGCATGGGAAAAATCTAAAATTTTCTTCGGAGCTGCCGCCGCCGTGCTTGGAGCCAAGGGATCTTTATAGGCCTGAACATGGGTGACGTAAAAACGAGGAACTGAAAATTCCCAAGTTTCATTATTGCAATCAGCATCCGGAACAATTTTTTTCTGCACAGAATAAGACAATGTGCGATCTTGCTCACTCAAACTTTCGAACTGGCGGGGATTGGTTCCTCTTTGCAATTTAATTCGGTTGGGAATTCCATCACCTGAAATATTGGAAGTCATATCGTTCAGTAAAGAGTTTGTTCCTCGAACTATTTCTAAAAAATCAGGTATTCCATCATTGTCAGCATCGACACCCAATTGCCCCGTCAAACCAGTTGGATTGGAAAAGGCCCATAAATCCAACATAGACAAACCGATCCCATCACGACCGACGGATGGAAAATTTCGTTTTCCCAAACATGAAAAAACTTGGGACGTCGTTGGCTTCCACGAAGCATTTCCACTTGTATTTTTCGAAGCAATGCAAGACTTCACAGATGCATCTAAACTGGCATCAGCGTAAAAACGAGTCACCGCTTCTTTGCACGAGGTGTTCCCTCCCACCAGCAAACAAACTGGATCGAAGAAGGCATACCCATAGGCATTCACGGGATCAAATTGGTATCCTGCTTCGTCGATATCGGCGATGCCATCCACATCCGAATCGGCAACCCAATCTTGATTCTTATAAACAGCGGTCAGAGGTACGACTAAAAAATCACTGGCCGTGTAGCCCGCAAGGCCGCTGGCATTGGCTGAAGTTTTTCTGCTGGCACAGAAGCTTCCAGAAACTCCTGCATCATACAAATAAGCAGTGAAAGCAGTTTCGAGCTTACTCTGAGCGCAGTTCTGAAACCAAAGGATCGTCATTGGAGCTACCACCAACAACAAAATCCATGGAATTTTTTTCTGCGCAAATTTCAAACTCACGATCTTGGCTCTCTTTCTTTTTCAAAATCCACACTAGTAACTATCCCTGGAGTGCTTCACTTCCGCAGGAACCGTGATCACCGGCTGCGAAGGCTGCGTCGTTGGTGCTGGATCCGTCACAACAGGCGTACTTGGCGTTCCTCCAGGATCCACAACTGAAACAACGGGAGTAGAAACTGGAGAACTTTGTGTATTCCCAGGAGATGGCTCCGAAGTAGGAGGATCCACGATGATAGACGGTGGAGCTAAACACGTCGGTGGATATTTATTTGGATCTTGATTTAGATTATCGCAATCAGTTAATTGACCATCTTTTTTGCAAGCAGCTACCTTGGCGGCGGTATCTGTCGAACTATAGCCACTTAAAGAATCGCAACTTACTGGAGATTGAGCTGTCTGCAAGTTCAATGTTTCTCCATTCAACACTCGTGTCGGCGGACAGGTTTGAACACAACAAGATCCTCCATTTGCTCCAGAAGATCCACGAAAAACTAATGTTGTACTGACGATATCTTGTTGAACGGAATCCACACATTCCTTCGGTAGATCCAAAACCAATGCAACATCCGTATTCGTGCATCCTCTCTGCACGTTAGCTTTATAAACCGTCTTACTTTTGTAGTAGGTGCAATTCAAAGCAGGTAAACTAGGCTGTGGACAACAGTAAGGCAGTGTCACGCCTTCCAACTGGGGACAAAAGTCTTCTCCTTTTTTGGGGAAGTAATCTTCCGGCTTGCAACTTGGATAAGTTTTTCCAGTGGCAAAAGAAAGGGAATGGATCATCAAAAAGATCCAGATCACTGAAAACTTGCTGATAGTATTATTTTGTTTTTTCATAGATCGACCTCACCAAGATCTTGGAAATCCTGATCAACCAAGTGATTCAAATCATCCAAGTCTTTCTGAACACCGTTTATTTTAATGCTTAAAATTCGTTTTGATTTTTCACGTGGATCGAATTGAACATGCAAATAAAGCCCACGAAGTTTCTTCTTCAACGCAATTCCCCCATCAGAACTTGCATTTTTCGGAGTCGAGACATAATAGATTAGGAAAATATTTTCATTTTCTTCATGCTGTTCCAAGACAGAAGAACTTGCATACTTTTGAACTGGAACTAATGGAATTTTAGAAAGATCAAAAGTCCAAGAAGAAGCCGCAACCGAAGTCCCTGCGATAGAACAAACTGGATCATTTTGAATATAGCTGGTTGCTAAAGAAACTTGTAAAGACGGATCTAAACCTTTCGGCGAAAAAGGATCATTTCCAGAAATCACTTCTGACTGATTCGAAACTCCATCACCGTCATTGTCAGCCAAAGCATCATTGAAAACAGGATTTGTTCCAGATAACAATTCGACCAAATCAGGAATTCCATCCTTATCCGTATCCACACTGGTAGGATTCATTTTTAAAAATTCAAACTCGCATCCATTCAAACCCAATGGATTGAAAGACGTGGCATTGCAAGTACTGGATGCATTTTGCTGCGGAAGCTTGACTAAAACTCCATCCATCACCTTCCCATTGGATCGTCGTTTATTAGGCTCCAAGTTCAAATGAAATCGCGATGAAAATAAAGCTTCTTCTTGATCTGCTAGTCCATCCATATCGCTATCAGCAAGAAGTTGACCAGCTCGTGATCTGGCGGTCAGATTAAAAATAGTTGGCTTTGAGTTTTGATATTCTATCATCGATTGGACGTTGCTGGCTGAACACATTTTGGATGATAACGTCGACAATTGCCCCGTGGCTAACTGAATGACATCTGTCACTGATCCAAAGCTTGCAATTTTTTTTAAAACATCCATGGCCAATCGATTTCCCATATTGTTCGTATCCAATGAGTTCGAGTAATAAATCGGCTGAAGATGCGTTTGTGATCCCTGCACCACCATTTCAAATTTTAATTCATCTAATTCTGTTCGAGCTTCTTCTGTGTAGCAATTCATCACCGTGGTCAAATCGTCATAACTGTAAGGTGCTAACTTTCCATTTAAAGTTGACGAACAAGTGCTAGCTGTATCAGCCTTCGGATAACCATCGGTCATAAAATAATTTGTATATCCTATCGCATTCATACCCTGAGCTTGAACCTGCTTCAAATCATCCACCAACATATCTTTCAAACACTTCATCGCTTCTTTGTAATTGGTTTGAAAAACAGGTTCTTGTTCCAAAGACCCGTCATAGAAATGAGTACTATCTTTTTCTTTACTAAAATTATCCAATCTTGTTTTTAAAGATTGTTGATAACTAGATAAGGCCTTCAAACGAGCCACCGTGGTTGCCGCATCGGCAAAAGGATTCTGAACATTGACTTTTCCGCAGGATGCTAAAGCAGGAAGGCTTGTTGCTTGTGCAGAACTTCCAGTCATCACGCTGGCACCATCTGCAAACCAAACCACTGCATACTGTGTCGAATTGGAAGATCCTGGGCAGCTATTCAAAACAAAGTCTTGCAAACTTTGCAAACGTTGAGCTTGCAAATCCGTGGCTTCATCGAAGGACCAGAAATCTCGAATTCCAGCATCAATTCCCTGATACGTGGCTGGTTTTTGTACCCACTTTCCAAGATTGCTGGCACTCATATCCACCATCAAAACAACCTTTTGCTGAGCAGAAGACGTGATAGATCGTGGCGCTACACTTTCGCAAATTTTCCCTTGAACATTTGCAGATAAGATTTCCACAACTTCAGGTTGGGCTTCCAACGGAATCCGGGAACAGTTTTGAAAAAACAAAACGACAGAACCTGTGATCGAAATCACAATCCAATAAGATCGCCGTTTTAGTGATTGCAACTTTTGCAACCACACTCCCCCAAACATGAAAACCCCTTTTATTTATGCGAATCCATGACTCGCAAAATATCTAAATCCGAAAACTGAAAACCCTGATCATAAACATCTGTTCCCTTATGTTCTGGTACGACAACATCAATACTTTTCATGTACCAAAAAGGCTCATGAGGTTTAGATGCGTCGATGGCTCGAGCTAAGAATAAAAATGTATTCACTCCAACCCCATGCGGTCTATGAATCAATTTGTTCTTTGTTAAAATCACAGAGGACGCCAGACTTTCACTTGTGTAGCGCATATTTTTATTTTCTTCAGCCGCATAGGTCGCAACCACCAAAGGTGCACTTTGCATTTGGACCTTGTAAGATTCGACCCTTCGATAAATCATACGACTTGGATTTATCTGCGAAGCTTCTTTTGTTTCCGTATAGCCTAAAAATTGTTTTGTTAGATGGACACGCAAACCGTCCAAGGCTTTATTTAAATCCACTCCTGCAGGAAGCCCCATCATAAACTGAGCCGAATCAGAAACCCCATTTGCAGATTGAGACTGCTTTTTTTCCGCAACTTTAGGATTATATCCAAATAAAATTTCAAAACTATCTGGGATTCCATCTTCATCCGTATCAAATTTCAAATCAGACGTGCCCAAGACCATTTCTTCACATTGATTCAATCCATCTCCATCCATATCAATATTTGGATCACAAACATTTGTTGCTTGCGCTTGAAGACAGGCTTGAGTGTAAGCCGGATTGACCATCATAACATCTAAGCAAATTCCATTGCTGCGCGCTTGATCGGGTCTTATTTGCAGACCTAGTTTTTGACTTAATTCTAATTCTTCCTGATCATTCAATCCATCACCATCGCTGTCTGCAGCAAGTTTTCCATTGCGATCAAGTCGTGCATTCAAATTCACCGCGAAAAAATCTGTCATTTTGATTGTGGAAAGCTGCGAAGGTGCCCCCTCTAAAGCTGGCACAGAAATCCACTTCTTCACATCCGAAGACAGAACTTCGTCATTTTTAGCATACAACAGATTCCATCGTGGAGTTGTCTCATTCGGCAAAACCATTCCCAGCAATGGAAAGATATTGTACTTCTTATCCGTCGACTGAGATCCCAGCTTGTCTGAATTTAATTGTATTGCATGAAACTTCACGGAAGCTTCTTGGTAAAAGATCTGAAGTGCTATGATTCTCTTCACCAAATCCTGCAACTTCGTTTCTGAATTATCGGATGGATCGCCCCATTCATTTTTCATGGCCATTGTTAACCAGCTAGGCGTTTGTTCAGTTTCATCTGCAATTTTATCTTTATCCGAACTGGATTCACATCCGAAAGGAGCCGTTGCACTTCCCTGCTGACAAACAACTTGAAACTTCTGTTTCACTCGATCCATATGTTCTTGAATCGGTGTCATCATTCCATCTGTGAAAAGGTGGATGGAAAAAACCGCCGAAAAAAGTCGACCTTGATTTCGTAGAAGTTTTAATTCTTCATACATCCCATTGAAGGCCCGATTTAAACCCAAATATGGGATTGATGTTCCCATACGTTTTTTATATTCCGTATCTATCATTCCAAAAGAAGTCGCAACTTGAATAGCATCCTTCAATTCTTCGGACTGTATCAATGCCAACTCGTCCAACACGGCAGAAGCTTTAGAAATAGGAATCCACTTTGTATACTTACTTCCAGCGTAGTTGACTCCATCAATGCGCCCACCGGAAAAAGGCAAGATCATCACTTTCGTGCGCAGGTCGTCTTCTTCGGTTAAGTTCTGCTGATAATCCGTGATGATTTTTTTAAT
>CAZFSX010000085.1:0-9465 GCA_964522115.1 uncultured Pseudobdellovibrionaceae bacterium
TTTTTTTAAGTGATCAAAGGCTAAATGATTTAAATAAAAAAGAGGTTTTTCATAGTTCTATAATTTTTAAACTAAAGACAGGGGGTGATGATTATAAATATAAATGTGAGGCTATAGTTTGTCCTCCAAACTCAAAAATGTTTGGTAAAAAAAGCTATTTAAAGTGCAAATTTCATCAAAAATCTTTCAAAAAACTTACATATTCTCAACTAAAAGTTACGTCTTCTCGATATCAGCCAGATTTCAAATCTTACATTGATGAAATTCAAAAAGTTCAGTTCAAAATTTGTAAAAAAGTAATTTAACAAGGAGAATTTTATGATTAATTTAAATGAAGTTACTGTTTCAGGTCGTTTAGTTGCAAAGCCAGAGTCTGTTTTAACAAAAAATGGGCACCAAATTACTAAGTTCACTATCGCTAATAATGATTCATATAAAAAAGAAGATGGATCATGGGGAAATCATGTCAATTGGATTAAAGTTACTCGATTTGGAGTACTTCCAGAATTTTTAAGCGATCGTTTGGACAAGGGAACTCCGGTTTTGGTTAAGGGTAAGTTTCGAGTAAATGCTGCAAAAAATAACGATGGAAAAAAAATAACGTATTTTGAGGTTATCGCTAGCAGAATTTTAACTGATAATCTGAAAACAGAATCAGACGAAGATACCATGGAAAATGAGTTGGCTAGCTCAGAGGTCGAATTTTCAGACCTAGACGCTGAGCTTGCTGATATGGAAAATCCATTGTTTGAATAAGAAATAGACTTTGGGAACCATCTTATAAATCGTCTCCAGCTATCCTAAATCCATCTTTGTACTTCTTCCGCCTCAGGCCTGAATTTGATTCAGGCCTTTTTTTTGTATTTTCTTCAACTTTCTTTACGTTTTTCATTGAAGTAGTCGTTTTGACTTTTTGATCTTTCAGTATTCCTTTTCCCTTCTTTTTTTTCTTTATTTCCTTATTTATGAAATTTGAAAGAAGTTTGTATGGAACCCTAAATCCAGAGCTATTTAATGCTTTGTGAATTTGAACCATACCGGCGCCTCTTAGTATTGCGGCTGAAATTTCGAACTTCATTTCTTGAAGTTCTTCAATCCATTGATTTTTTGACTTTAAGGGCCCGCTAAGGCCAGCAAGTGCTTCTTTAGCTTTTTGGTTCATTCGATCCTCTTTTTTTGATTCTAAGCCAATTATAAGCCAAAAAAGCTATTCATAAAATATATTAAAACAATTTCTAAAATATTGAAAAAACCTGCAATTTTAGCCCTAAGCGAAGCTTAGGGGATGGTGTCGCAGCAATTCATGGACTTTTAGCCTTTTGGAGGATACTATTGTGGGATGTTTACTTTAAAGGTCCAAAAGGATGCCAAAGCTTCTATAAAATATTTCGAAGAACATTTGAGTTCTAATGAAAATACTTCTGGGTATTACATTAATGGTAAGGATGTTTCTGTAGGTGTTTGGGGTGGGAATGCTGGTCGTTCCATTGGCCTCCTCCCGGGGTCGCAGGTCACAAAAGCCGATTTTATGGCTCTTTTAGCTAACTCAACTCCCGACGGGTCTAAGAAGCTTACGCCAAGACAAAAAGACAACCGTCGGTTGTTTTTTGATGGAACGATCTCCGCTCCAAAGTCAGTCTCGATAATGGCGCTTGTTGCTGATGACGAGAGGCTTTTGGTCGCACATAGGGAGGCTAGTTTAGAAGCTTTGGAGTTGGTCGAAACTCTTGCTCAAACAAGGGTAAGGGTATCAGGAAAAAATGAGCTGAGAAAAACGGGCAATCTTTTAGCTGCGCAATTTACACATACAACGTCCCGGTCAAATGATCCGCACCTTCACACACACAACGTCATTATGAATTTTACTTGGGACGGTGTTGAAAAACGTTTCAAAGCCCTTGAGGCCTCTCAATTATATAATCAGGCCACCTTTGTGACCGAAGTCTATAGAAATGCCTTGGCTAAGAGGGTTTTGGATCTTGGTTACGAGATTGAGTCCGACGTCTATGGCTTCAAGATTAAGGGTGTTTCAAATGAATTGTGCGATCTGTATTCAAAACGGTCCGTTGCGATAAAGGGTGAGATAAAGAAAAAGGAGATAGAGGAAGGAAGGCTTCTTTCTAATAATGAAAAATCACATATCGCGCATAAGTCGCGGAAAAAGAAAAATAAAGACCTTACATATTCTCAAGTTAAAGAACATTTCCATTCACAAATTTCCTTTAATCAATTGGCCGATCTCCATAATTTGGATGATGATTCGAAGAAAAAATCTCATCATCTCAGATCTATTAAGGAAGATGAAAAAACTTTGGACCCTGTCTTGATTGAAAAAAGGGATGCTTTGGTTGAAAACATCGCCATCAATAAGGGTTTAATGCATTTATTTGAAAGAACGTCTGTTGCTACATATTCAGATGTGTTAAAAGCCTCTCTTCGCTCAAATCTTGGGAGGCTAGATCTTAAAAAACTAGAAAAGGTTCTTTCAGCCAGAACTGACCTTATTGTAAAAGAAAATCTCGTGGTCTCCAAGGAGGAGTTGGCTAGGGAGTGGTTTTGCGTTGATTACGTGAACACAAAGGCTGGTCAATCAAAACCAGTTATTGAAAATATCGATAGATCTTTTATTGAGTCCTTAAAGGATCAAGGGTTGCGCGAAGATCAGCGTTTGTCTTTGTGTGGCCTTTTATCGAATAAAGACGGCGTTGTTTCTTTACGAGGGTCAGCTGGTGCTGGAAAAAGTCACACAATTTCTCTTTTAATTAATGAGCTAAAAAAACAAAAAATCGAAGTCCTTCCTTTAGCTCCAACGTCTGGAGCTGCTGAAAACTTACGATCTGATTTCCAGGTTGATACTATGACTCTCCAGGGTTTCTTAAAATCAAATCTGGGCGGAAAAAATCCAAAATATCTTATCGTTGATGAAGCGGGTCTTTGTTCTTTAAAACAAATGAAAGATCTATTTGTAAAGGCCGAGGATTTGGGGGCAAGGGTTTTGTTAGTTGGAGATACAAAACAAAACTTGAGCGTTGAATCTGGTGATTCGTTGAGGATTATTGAAAAATTTTCAGAAATGAAAACGTTTCAATTGTCTAAAATCGAAAGACAAAAGGATCCAGATTATCGTTACGCAATCCAGTCCTTGGTTGATTTTAATGTTGAGGGGGCTTTTAGTACATTTGCGGATATGGGTGTTTTTAAAGAGCACGAGGATTCTAAAGATGAAGGTAATTCTATCTTTCATGAGGCCGCAAAGGAATATGTTGATGATCTTGCTTTAAAGAAGAAAAGTCTTGTTGTTGGTTTTTCTTGGACAGATGTCGATGGTTTGAATAAAGAAATACGTTCTCGGCTACTGAGTGAAAAAGTTCTCTCAGCTGATGGTGTTGTTTCTCGAGATGTCTTTGAAGACCTGTCTTTGACAGCTTCGGAGCGTCTGTCTACTAATTCTTACTTTAGTCATTCTAAAGATCTTTTTGTTATCCTTAGGAAGGATCTGAAGGGTTTCAAAAGAAATACACCGTATAAGATTGATTCGGTTTCAGATGGTTCTTTTTTTCTTTCTTCTGAAGATAATTCCTTGATTGAGTTCTCTGTTGGTTTTAACGAAAAGTCGACAATTAGTCCTGTGGATTTCAATCTTCTCGTTCAAAAAAGTATCGAAGTGTCACCTGGAGAAAAACTTCTACTTCAATCTAATTATAAATCTAATGAAAAAAGTTCTCGAGAAAAAAAGAAAAATAACTTTCTCAACGGCGAAATTGTTTCAGTTGAGTCTACTTTGAATGAGGAAATTAGATTAAGTGATGGGCGCACGCTTCCTAAGGACTACAATCTATTCACATATGGGTATGCGGTGACATCTGTGGCTTCGCAGGGAAAAACGGCAGACAAAGTGATCGTGGCAGCAAGTAATGCTTCTGGTCGGGCTGTCTCTTACAATTCTTTTTATGTTGCAGCTTCTCGTGGAAAGAGTGAGATCTCAATTCACGTTAATGATCTGGATCGTATTAAGGCAACTTTAAATTCCATCGCGACCAGGGAAAGTGCTATGGAATTTATTCATAAAACCATCAAAGACCTCGATCCTGAGGAACAAAAAAAATGGTTAGATGTTAAAAATGAGTCGGGTCGTGTTTTTGGGCAAAATATTCATGAAGACTTTTTGATGGAACAAATTCGTCTGAAAAAAGAAATTGATCTGAAAATATCTGGTGGTCCTTCTGTTCAAAATATTGAAAACGGTTCTCCTTCGTCAAAAAATCCAGAGAAACCGTCTGTTGATCTTTTAACGTCATTTATTGATAGACAAAAAGAAAAGAACCGTGAAGAGGCAAAAAGGCAGCTTCGTGAAAAAAGAAATCTTCTTTATCAAGAAAATATGGAGTTTTCGCAAAATTATAATAGAGAATCAAAAACAAAAACTCCTGACTTATATATGGGTCCGGATGACTAATTTTACGAAATTAGATCTTCAAGGTCTTGAGTGTAGAAATATTCATTATTTTTTGTTTGGAAAATAATTTCTTCATCCATTTGTTCTGAAACCCATTCTTCTTTGGCTATGTTCCAACTAATCGGATCAATGTTTTTCATTGCATCGACCGTATCGTGTTCTATCCATCCAATTTTTGTAGTTTCTGGATATATTTCTCTACAAAGTTCTTCAAACATTGTTTCTGTATTGATAGGTGTCAGTTTTTCGTTGATAATTTCTTCAATTATCCATTCTGTCCCCCAATCACATCCAACGCCTGGAAGAAGTCGCATGAGATCATCGGATCCGCAAATATCGCACTTACCTGTTTTGCATTCTCTGCAGTCTGAATAGCAAAATGGGATAGAAGCTTCTAATGCCATTTTTTCAAGTTTTTCTTTAATCTCGCTTTTCATTTCATTCTCCTTTGTTTTTATTTCAATAAATCAATTTTTTCGCCCCGCCTTCGCCTCCTTTAGGGCGGGGGGAAAAAATACAAAAAAGAGGGACGCCCTTTGGCGTCCCATCCAAAAAAACGAATTAAATGGAGCGAAAGCGTAATGATCGTTTTTCAAAGCCAACGGAGCGGCAAGGTGCATGACAGACTCGAAGAGGCTGGCGGGCACTTTGTTAGAGGAGTTGGCTTTTTTAGAGAAATTTTGTGATTAGATGTAAAATATGCTAAACTGAAACAAGCGAGGTTGCGGCGCCTACTGGCTCAAAGAGCTCTCAGATGACTGCGAGGTTAGCGAAAAAGAAATTCTGAAATCCTTGATCAAAAAAATCAAAAATGATCCTATGGAGTTTTGTGAGCATATCGACGTAGATTGTTGTGAATTGGTGGCGACACTTTTTGAAAGATACATTATGCGGGTCTGCACTGAGTGAAAATCTTCCCTTTCTCTTTGTTTCTTTGGGAATCATTTACTGTGACTCGCTAGCTGTTGTTCTTATTCTGTTTCCTAATTCAAAAACTTCTCTTTCTTGCTTTTTGAAGTTCGAAATATTCAGTGTTAATAATTCTGAGTCCTTTAATTGATTCAGCACAACAAAGGTCATCATTAATTCAATCCTGATAACAATGCTTAAAAGTTTGCTTTTTTTCTCTGCAATTTTTAATTCATTTTCTAATCTCCATTCCCGATAGTCTCTGTCTGTTAAAGATAGAGCCATTTTGTACCCAAGATCCGGTGGAATTAAATAATCGCTTTTTATTATTTTTTCTGCGTATTGGTTCATTCTTTCATGAAATGCAAAGACCTTGGGTTTTTCTTTTTCTGGTTTTCCTAAAACCAGTTTTTCGTAATTGAAGATTTTTCTATTTAAAGCCACGGCTGTAATGCCTGGAGAAGGCTTTTTTTGTTCAAGTGATTCTGTGTCAAGATTGTCGTATGTTTTAAAGGTAAACATGCAAAGTGAAATCAAAGAAATTACCGCATACGAATACAAAAAGCCTTCCATAGTGAGAATATTGAATTTTTTCATGCCTTCCTATCGGAAGGTCCTGACTTATTCTTGAGTTTTTTCATTTTGAGCCATTCTTTAAGGGAATACTTGGTTGTTTTGTAGTATCCTTTTCTAGCGGAGATTGTATGGGAAAATCTTTGATGATGAAAAATGAAGATCATAAGAAAATTGAATCTTTGATGAAGTTGACTGGATTGAAATCAAAGGTTGATGTTATTCGCACTGCTCTTTCTTTGCTAGAAAATGATGTTAGCCGTAAAGCGCGTGTGAACAGATTGAAAAAATCAGCGTCTATTGCCGGACGATCCGAAAATAAATCTCGTACTGAATGTGAATCTGTTGTTCAGGCCTTATCTTTTTTAAAAAAAGATTGGAAACTCACCTTTATGGATCTCGAAAAAATTCTTCATGTTTCTGATAGCACGATTCAGAGTTGGATGAAAAAATCCTATATTTTGATATCAGAACCTCTTTCTCCTGAAATTGAAAATGTTTTGATTTTGATTTCTATCCATAGAATTCTTAGCTTAATGTTTGAAAAAAATATACATCTGATCAATTGGCTAAAAACTTCACATCCGTCTTTTGGCACTTCTCCTTTATCTAAAATGAGTCAGTCGATTGAAGGTCTTATTGCTGTTCATCAGTATTTGCTCACAACACAAAGAGTGCTTTAGTTCTTTGTCTAAAGATAATTTATGCATTATTTCCAGGCTCTCTTATGTGACATTCGTTTTTCTTTTTTCGAGAGTCTTTTTTCTCCAATTTTCGAAAAATGCTTATCTTCTTTCGTTTTCTTAGAGCTTTTCCTGTCTATTTTTTTCTTTGTTGATGTCATGAGATTCCCTTTGTTTCTATTTTGTCCAAAAATGATTGATCGGAAGTATTTTCTTGCAATTATATGACTTTATGTCATAATATGACAATAGATTACAAAAAGGCAACATCTTGGATAAGAAAGATAAAACTCAGGCTTTAAAGCTTTTGAGACGTGTTATGCAGCAAAACCCGTGTAATGTCGTCTTTTCAAAGCACGCTGAAGAGGAGATGGATAAGGATGACCTTTCAAAGGTGGATGTCCTAAACGTCCTTCTTTCTCCCTCTGCTCGAATTGAGGAGCCAGAATTTGAAAGGTCCTCTTGGAGGTATAGGGTTAAAACAGAGAGGATTGTTGTTGTTATTGTTTTTTCGTCTTCAAATGATGGCGTCACAGTTATTACGGTGTGGGCAATAAAAAAGTGAGGTTGTATGAAAATTGAGTGCACAAATTGCGATAATAAAAAACCTCTTAAGGGAAAGAAAATTAGAAAAATTTACGACCCGTTAATTAGTTTCTTGACTGTTGAGGCTTATGAGTACCGTTGCCCAAAATGTGGTGAGATTTATTACTTTTACGGAGATATTGTAAAGCTACACAAGATCATTGTGAACCTCCTTATCCAAAAAGAAGGATTCCTATCTGGAAACGAAATAAGGTTTCTTCGAAAGCATTTAGGTTACTCAAGCGAAATGTTTGCAAACATTCTAGGAATGGATTTGTCGACAATTTATAGAATAGAAAGCAAACAAGAACATAGCAAAACAGTAGATAATTTCATTAGGATTTTAGTTGCAGCAAGTTTACCCGATCGCGACTATTCCTTTCATGATCAAATTCTTCGTCGTAAAAAAATGGAAGGGAATATTTTGATTTCGGAAAAAGGTGAGATTTCAAATTTAAGCAGGACTGCGTAATTGACAGACGCTCCGACCTAAAGGACGAAGATTCCGTGAACCTCTCACTATTTTATCAAACTCCACTTAGAAATTTTGAGTTTGATTCTTCGTCAACAAGGTGAAGATAGACCTGTGTTGATAATATTGAAGAGTGTCCTAAACTTTTTTGAACTAGACTAATATCAGCACCGGCTTTTAGTGAGTGCGTCGCATTTGAGTGTCTAAACCAATGCGGACTTATTTTTCTATCGATTCCGGCTCTTTTTCCTGCTTCTTTGATTAATTTAGTTAGAGTCTTTCTGGACATTGGCTGACTAAATTTTTTTTGACTTGAAAAAATGTATTCACTTCTTTTTAATTTTTTTTCATCAATATATGATTCAATTTCTTCAATTAATGTTTCATGGAATTTATTTGCCTTGTCTAGGTAGAGGTATCTTGTTTTTTCACCTTTTCCAAAAATTGAGATCCGGCAGATATTTTTTTCTGTCACAAAATCTTCTACTTTTAAGTTGATGAGCTCGGAGGCCCTGAGTCCTCCGTAATAAAGAAGTTTCACGATAAGTTTGTTCCTCGACTTTTTTTGTGATTCTAGAATGCTTTTGATTTCTTCAAGGCTTAAAAGCTTTTTAGAAATGTCTCGATCTACCCTTCTCGCCTTTCGCGCCAATCGAACTGGGTTTCGATCAATTTTTTTTGCTTGATAGCAGTATTCAAAAAGTGATGACAAAGAGTAGTAAACGGTTTGCTTGGATGATTCCTTGGTATTTTTTGATTTTAAAAATAAAGAGACATGAGCCGTTGTCACCTTAAATAAGGACAAGTTTGGGTAGAAGTTAAAAAACTCCCGAACAACTCTTAAATACATGTCCTGGGTGTTTTTACTCCTGATCGAGTTAATCCAAGAATATATAAGGATGGTCGCTTCATTTCTGTCGGATCCCAAAACACTGGGTTTAAAGAGTGAATCCACAGAAAAAACATCGATTTCTTTAAGTTCGTTCATATTTTCGATTTCACACCAAAATAAAAAAGGAGGCAATAGTTAAATAATGTCTACCTTTTTTAAATGCATTCTGACATCATAATAAATGCGACTCTTGCGACTCTTTGAGTGTTTTCAAAATCGCTCGCGAGTTTTAAAAACTGATTTTTTTCAATGAAAGTAGGTGCTTATGAGCTTCGCGACTTCGCCACTTGACTACTCTATCCTTATCCAAAAAGAACTTGGATACATGGTCGTAAAATGTCCTGAATTTGGTTTGCATCGAGTGGTCGAAATTCCTGAAAAATTGGATGCGAAGTTTTTTGATCAGCTTAAAGTGGTCATCGCAAAAACTTGGGCTGAAGTTGCCGTTGAAATGAAGAAAAAAAAAGAGGCCAAAATCCCTTTGCCACCAAGATTTTCTGCTAAAAAATCCATGAGCACTATCAAAAACAAGGATTATGTAACACCACCAGAGGCCTCAAAAATTCTTGGTCTTCATAAGGATACTGTACGTCGACTAGTAGATTCTGGAGAACTTGAAAGCTCTATATCTTCTAAGGGATACAGAAGAATACCCTATTCCGCAGTTTTGGAGCTAAAGAAACAAATGGAGTCTGGAGAATTTGTCGTCAGGAAAAAAGGCAGACCAAAGGCTGCTTAAACTTGAGCCAAACATAAGCCAAAGTGAGGCCAAAGTTAAGCCAGGCATCCAAGGCGTTAGATAGGCGTTAGTTGTGTTTAACTAAACACAACTAAACACATCGCGTATTCCGGAATACATCCCGACTTAGTGACATTACCAAGTCTCACCGTCTCT
>CAZFSX010000086.1:0-9445 GCA_964522115.1 uncultured Pseudobdellovibrionaceae bacterium
GGTTCATTCTCTAAAGTGGGAAACCTCAAAGCAATTTGAACATTCTTGGACAGGACTATTTTTCCCTCACCCAATGCAGACTCAGTTAAACTACGCGCAGTTGTCTTATTAAAAAGATCCAAAATTCTGCTGTCGGTTTTCAGCTCCGTACAAAGATTTTGAGCTGCCAACACACGCATCTGAACGAAGTCTAGGTGCTGTCCAATCGACGAATTGATGGCCCTTAGGGCGCCCCTAATAAGGTCCCTTGGCACGACTTGCGGTAGATGAACGTATCCATCTTCGTAGAGGCGAAGCTTCTGCTCCTGACTTAGTTGTGTCATATCGTACCAGGCTAGCATCCACACAAAAGCAGGTCAGCAAGTGAAAGCTTAATTTCTCAATAAGAATTTATTCCAACAAAAATGATGGTTCTTCACCAAATGTATTGTACTCAAATTTTTGAACTTTTGAAAAAATAGTTGAAATCTATTAGTATAGTGTTCTATAGTGTTCAGTAGTGTATGGCACAATTTAAGTTCATTTTATGGCTTGCATATTGGTATCTTCAAAACGATGACTTCATTTTTGAATGGGATATTGGGAATTCTACCAAAAGCTTACGAAAGCATGGCGTATCGACTTTAGAGGTTGAATCCCTATTTAATCTGAAACTCGGTGTGCCTATTGGACGGCAAATTTCACCTCCAGTTGATGAAGAACGTCTGAATATTGTTGGACCGACTGAAAAAGGTCGAATGATTTCTGTGGTATTTACATTAAGAGAAGGCAAAGTAAGACCAATTAGCTCAAGACCTGCCAGCAGAAAGGAGAAAACACTTTATGAAAAAATCCGTCAAACGCTTGAAGGAATATGATAAAATCGAGTTCGATGCAGAGGCCATCATAGAAGGCATGAAACGCCTAAAAGGTGCCAGACGAAAACCCACGAGCATTGCTCTTGAAGAAGAAATTCTTGAAGAACTTAAAGAGATCGCAGAATCTCGTGGTGTACCCTATCAGGTTTTAATGCGACTACTCATTGTCGATGGACTTAAGAGAATGAAAGCCGCTTAATTTCTCAATAAGAATCTATTCCCACAAAAAAATATGAAGCTGTGATTCCTTTACAAAAGAATACTTCTTCACCTAAGCTAGGGGCGATGATTCATTCATATGGACAAACGGCTTTATTGAAATTCTTTGTCAGGAGGTATCGTGCAAAAACTACTTATTTTTCAATGCGTTTTTGCGGCATGTTCCGCCTTTGGATCATTAACTGTTTCAAAAGAATATTCGTTTCCACCAGAGATGTTGGCGAAAATTGAAGGCGCTCTTCAGCAAGCAGCCACTCGTGCACCTGAGATGCAAGAATATCCAATATTTTATTTCTTAGATCAGGCCAATGGGATCAGTTTATTATGCCCACCCCACATGCCAGAAAAAGATGGATCTGGGTGTTCCATGAATTTTTCAATGAAGTCCGATAATATTTCTATGACGATGACGAAAGGGTTAACTCTTAGTTTTCATTTTCAAGATGTCGTCACTCAACTGAAAAAAATCGATCCGAACACAGCACAAGAGCACCAGCAATTTGGTTCTATCTTTATGAAAACAGATACGAGTGGGAGTCACTACTACTGTCGCCCCCAGGGATATGAAGGGACTCAATCTTGGCAGTGCTATCTCTTTGTCAGTGAAACTTTTGAAGGTCGAAAATAAAGGGCTAAGCTTACTCAATGAACCAACCATTTTTTCAAACAGCTCAACGTTCAGATGTTGATCAAATTCAAACTTTAATGGAAAGCATTTTTGGTTTCTACCCAAATCTTGATGAAGTCTTGAATCGAGGATCTTTTTAAATTTTCACTTAGCGAGGTGTTCAATGAAAAATCAACAATGGAAAATCAATGAGCAATATGAAATTCGCTCGATGAGCAAAGATGAATTTGATCCTCTCTTCCAAAAATATACTCAACAACTATTTATTGATAAAACACAAATCTTTCGACTAAGAGATACTTTTTCCACAGATGATGAAACTTCGCTAAATAAATTGAGCGCAAACATGGGCCATCCCTTCGAATTGCGGCTTGGCGTTTTCTGCGGTAAGGATTTTGTAGGATGGCACTATGGACGGCAAGACTCGCACGTTCAGTTTTATATGCAAAACTCTGGAATTCTACCCGAGCATCGACGACAGGGTTTATATGACCAACTCATCCAACGCGTCCTAGAAATTACCATAGACATGGGATTTCAAAGTATTTGGAGTCGTCACAACGCAACCAACAATGCAGTGATCATTCCAAAACTCAAACACGGTTTCGTCATTACTGGAATGGAGGTCAGCGATCTCTTCGGCACTCTCGTTCATCTCTCTTATTTTTCGAAAGAAATTCGTCGTAAAATGATGGACTATAGAGTTGGACAAATCAAACCCGACTCGGAAATTAAAAATCTTTTGGGAATAGATTGAGAATGTGTTCCTGACCCCTGAATACAAAGCACAGATTGAAAGACGGAAGAATTATAAATTATATACTTACGAATTAGATAGGTTCGTCAAATGGAAATTCCAAAAGCCAGTGCCAAAGAAAATCCTTCTTTCCAACAAACATTATAATAGTAATTATTACTACACGATCAAAGATCGGATCCTACCTAAAGCAACTTTCCTTAGGTATTTTCATCCCTAAATTTCAAAATTCTAGACACATACTTTCGAATCTCTTCGGTCCAAAGAACCAAACTTGCAACAGCCCCTATGGCAAAAAATTGCGTAGAATCAATCGGTACAGTATGGAAAAACTGATTCAGCGGTTGCCAATAGATGACAGCTCCATGAAGCAGATTCCCCACAACAAGACCTCCGATTAACCATGGGTTCTTAAGTATACTCCAAGAAAAAACGGACTGAAGTGCGGAACGACAATTGAGCACATTGAACCATTGGCAAACAGCAAGAACTGTGAATGTTTCAGTTTGTACCAATTCCGCTGGCACCCCCTGTGATGTGCGATACACAAACCAACCAAAAGTAGAAATAACGGAAGACAATACCATCAAGGGTATCCGCAACAAGAGCGACCTATCTAACAAGGGTTGACTCATGGGGATCGGTGTTTTTTGCATCTCATCCCCCTCCGCAGGTTCCATAATAAGATTCACAGTCAATGCCCCTTCCGTTACCAGATTGATCCAAAGAATTTGAACAGCAGCAAGAGGAATTGGAAAACCAAGGATCAATGCAAGGAAAAGCAGGACGACCTCATCGATGGAAGTTACAAACAAAAATAAAATCAGCTTCTTGATATTCTGATAAACAAGACGCCCTTCTGAAACTGCGGCAACAATAGTTGCAAAGTTATCATCTGTGATTACAATTTTAGCAGCCTCTTTTGCAACATCCGTCCCTGCGATTCCCATGGCAACACCGACATCCGCTCGAACCAATGCTGGAGCATCATTCACACCATCACCAGTCATTGCAACAACATTGCCCTTTTTTTGATAAGCTTCGACGATTCGTAACTTTTGTGCTGGATGAACCCTAGCAAACACACGGATGTGATCAAGCTGATCAGCCAAAGCTTGATCAGAAAGAAGATCAAGCTCTTGGCCATCGATGGCTAAATCATCCTTCTGACTGATTCCAAGAGATTTTGCGATAGCAAGACCAGTTGCCTTGTGATCACCCGTCACCATCACCGTCCTGATTCCAGCACTTTGACATTCACGAACAGATCCTGCGACCTCATCCCTTGCAGGATCAAGTTCACCAAGAAGCCCTATAAAGGTCATCTTTCCAGAGAATGACTTAAAAAACCCTTTCGATCCATCTATAAAAGCATCCTTAACAAATCCAACAGCCAAAAGACGTAAAGCTGAATCTGCCATTATTTTTGCAGCACCCAGCACTTCTTTACGCAAGTTTTCATCAAAAATTTCTATTCGATCATCGTGATAAATTGAATCACAAAACTCCAGCACAACCTCTGGAGCTCCTTTGATATAAATCATCGATTCCCCTTCGACAGTGTGCTGAGTTGCCATCATTTTACTTTCTGCACTAAATGGCAGCTCCGCAATCCTAGGATACTTACTTCGAAGGGATGTAGGATCCCATCCCGCCTTGGATACAAGTGTCAGTAGTGCTCCTTCCGTTGGATCACCAATCACTTTCCACTGAGCTTCTGGCACCTCAGGACAAATAAGCTGTGAATCATTACACAAGGAACATGCCTCGAATAATTTTTGTAAAGTTTTATCCCGCATCGGTTTCAACTTAGATTCCCGCTCCATAAAGTAACCTTCCGGAGCATAGCCAATCCCTGTCACTGTGATTTTCCTGTTCCCGATCGGCAAATAAATCTCAGTCACCACCATTTCATTTCTTGTCAAGGTACCCGTCTTATCCGTACAAATCACAGTCGTTGACCCCAGAGTTTCAACGGCTGCAAGTCGTTTAACGATCGTCCCTCTGCGAGCCATTCTTTGAACACCAACAGCAAGAGCAATCGTCATGGCCACGGGCAACCCCTCGGGCACCAAAGAAACCATTTGACTGATGGCCAGCATAAATATCTGAACAAAGGGAATTCCACGCAAAACTCCAAGTCCAATCACAGAAAAAAACACAACAAGAGCTGTCATGACAAGATATCTACCGAACTGCTGAATCCGCAATTCAAGCTGAGTTTTTGGCCGCACCGTTGCCTCTGCCAGATGAGCTATCTTGCCGATCTCATTATTGACTCCTGTCGCAGTCACAACTGCCAATCCTCGACCTGCCGTTATATGTGTACCTGCAAATAGCATATTTTGACGGTCGGCAAGCTGTGTATCTTCACTCAGCTTTTCAATTTTTTTGACGACAGGAAGTGACTCTCCAGTCAATGCCGCTTCAGCAGCGGCAATACTGGAGGCTTCAATAAGTCGTGCATCCGCAGGCACCGCATCACCCGCACTCAGAAGAAGAATATCACCAAAAACAACTCCGCTTGCTTCAATGATCTGCTCTTCACCGCCACGTAGAACACGTGCTTTCATTTTTGATAATCTTCGAAGCGCCTCTAACGATTGCTCCGCACGACCCTCTTGATAAGTACCGATAGCTGCATTTAAAATGACCACAGCAAGAATGACGATGGAGTCTCGAGCTTCACCAATAAAAAATGCTATACTTGCAGCGACCAGCAGTAAATAAATCAGCGGACTTAAAAACTGACGAAGAAACATAAATACAAGAGTTCGCCGTTTGGGGTTAGGCAACTCATTTGATCCGAATCTCTGAAGACGCTCACTGACTTCAGTTCGCGAAAGACCATATTTCACATCCGATTTTAGCATCCTTAAAACTTCTTCATTCTCAATCGAATGCCAAGCTATCTGCTGATTCACAACAATCCTCCGCTGACAGAACTTCCTACTCTTAAATTCATCCATTCAAAATATATAACTCATCCCCACACCTAGCAATGTGAAACAAAAAACCAGAATTTCACTGGATAGGATCATACCCGTCAATGTTATCTCATTCTGAGAATTAATCGTGCACATCCTATTCAAGAAACTGGATCAAAGTGCCGATAAGTCACTCATGAGACTGACTTATCATTCCCTCCTCAATAGCTTGTTATGGTTAACATCTTCCATGCTGACTGGATGTACAAATATCAATCCCAGTCCAAGTGCATTCCAGGAAGTTGATAAGTCTGAGTCTGGATTAAAATTGGAAGCTTCAACCTCTGGTGGCAATGGAGGCAGTTATGATGGAAAAATTCTTCGTTTTGAAAGCCGTATCAAACACTGGTGCCAAGGAAAAGAAGTCCCACTTCGACGCTTGATTAAAAATCAAATAACTGGTCTGTGGTATTTACAACAATCGATCAACGATGGCCTACGCTGTCAGTACTCTGAAGAAAGCCCCATTTTTACAGCGTTCGGTTTCGAATATTCACAAGTTGCTGTTTTAGATCAAGAACTGTTTGATTTAATTCCCGATCAAAATATTTCCTTATTACCAAACGAATCGCTGGCTGGCGTTTGTCGTATCGTGGATGAATCAAAACCATTTCGAGTTGCAGATTCAAACTTCTACGGAATGGTCCTTCTATGGAATTCTGTTATGGGAGCTTACTCTACACGATTTGACTACGACTGGAATATTAATGGCCAAAAATCTTATTCTATCGGCCCCAATGTTCTTATTCTTCAAGAAGAAGGTCAAATCAAGGTCTCTTCCTCTGCCTATGATCAAGAATTAAGCCAAAAATTAAATTTACCTGTTCTTGCTGTCAAGCAACGACAACAGATCGAAATCCTGATTGATCAAAAAATTCACATCGATGGGTTTTTTCATATCCATTTTGGAATCATGAATTATTCATTCAAAGTATATAACTCAGTTCCACCTTACCTGATTTCAAATCAAGAATTATTTTGCTTTTTTAAAAGATGATAAACAATATGACGACCCGACCCCTCGACTCTGATTTCCTTTAAGTCGATGCTCTTTCTAATCCACAAAGAAGCTTTGTCGGATGAAATATCAAAATCTTTTTGTAAATCTTTTCGAGAAAAAAAGGGCTTCTTTCTTATGTTCATCCATTGAGTCACTAGACTAGGAGCTTGCCCCTTTTGATAAAGGTGAATACGACAACCACTTTGAAGTTTTAATGAAAATCGCTTGTGCTTCACTTCAATTTCTAAAGGCAAATGATTTTGATCAAAAAATCTTCGTGCCGCTTGAACAGACTTTGCAATCCTATCTGGAGAGGTATAAACGTCAAAATAATCCCCTGGATATAAAAAGTTAAACAACTCTCCTAATGATATAGGTCTAAAAAAATCTGAAGTAAGTCCACACACAAGTCTCTGGATCGACAGAGGTATTTTTATAAACTTTCCTGCAGTGGATAAAACTTGGCTTTCCAAATAAATATCAACAAAACAATCTGACCCATCATCAGATTCAACCTGCAAAATATAATTCAGCTTGGGTTGATAAAATTTGTTCATCAATATTTTATCTCGATAGGAACTGTAGGGAGTTCCCCAATACACATAGTCAATTTCCTTCACTGATTTTTTGAGAATGGCTTTGTAATAGAACAAATCGCGGGCGATTTCAAAAAACTCTTTTGATTCCATTTCTTTCTGAAAGTCGACCCAATCCTTTTCAACCAATTTTCCGCGGAACCCTAACAATATGAACTGCCACTTTTTCACCCAATACTTATATGTTGGGTGCTTATCAAGTTGAGCTTGAGCATAATTCAAGAGAACTTCGGCTTGACTCCATTTTTTTTGAAAAATATAGGCCTGAGCCTTTAACTCAAGAGAATTTCCGTAGATCAGTGGGTACTGATTTTTTACTGTTTCAAAGTCTTCCAATTTTTCTACGGACTTTTCAAATTGAGATGTAAAAACAAGACAAGCAGCTAAATTTAATTTTCCAACTTGCCTTTGATACCGAGGCAAAGATGAACTTCTTAAGTATTGGCGAAAAACTTTTAAAGCCGAATGATAATCCCATTTCGACATCAAACTGGCACCATAAAAAAAAACCACCAGTGGATCCTTAGAAAGCAAAGCCTTCTGAAATAGAACTTCCGCTTCTGAAAACAGACCTAGACGCGATAAACTCAATGCATACATACCTAGTAATTGGTCATCCATGCGACCAATGCCATCCCTCATACGACGAACTTCAGACTGAAGACTTCGCAGAAGATAGATGGACATATGCAAACGACGAGCCAAATCATAGACTCTTACCCTAAATTCAATGGGTATATCTGCTAAATGTACATTCAATAATCCTAGACGGACTTTTTCACCCTGCCCCAACTTGATCAGTTTATCTTGGTCTGCAATCCAATGGTTCCAGTCTCTTGTCTTCATAGGAACATCCTAGTAACTATTACGATCGAAAGGAATCAATTTTATTTTTATGTGCACAAAAACAGTCTTGTCGCCCAATAGTTGAACTTCTGTTGGAATGGAATATTTTCATAATAGCTATTTAAAAATTCTTTTTGGTTAAATGATAGCTTCTGCATTTTCTTTGTTGATATCATTGTCAGAATCGGTAACAAACTAAATTTTATTTTCAATGTCGCATGATCTTTGAAGTGTTTAAACGATTGAACAAAGTCTTTTTTTGAAAATGCAGCTCGCAAACTAAAATAAAAATCTTGTTGAAAGATCAGCGCCTCTTGTCCTGCAATATGCTGAACAAGAGTATGCATATTATGCTCATTGTTCATCAGAATAAAATCAAAAATAAAACTTCCTGCTCCTGCTGTCATAACCCTTTTGATTTGAAAGAATGCTTGATCTAAATGTTCAGCATCAGACAAGTGATGAATTGCCATGGTTGACATTACAAAATCCATTGATTCAGACTGAATTGATTCTAATTTTGTGATATCACCCACTTGAAGTCTTACATTTTTAAGGCCAAGCTGATCTATTTTTTTCTGGGCCTGCTGAAGCATATTGAAGGAAAGGTCAATCCCAAGAAATTCAGTCTCTGGACAAAGTTGAGCTATCTGAATCAAGATATCCCCCGTCCCACAACACAGATCAAGAACCTTCATACCTGGCTGAATTCGTAGACACAATTGTTCTAAAATAAACATATGATTCCCACAAAAGGCACCATCATCACGTCCCGCGTGGGCATAGGCCAGAGCCTGTGCCTCTTGATTCATCACTAACTCTGGCTCGGGCATTCTTTCGAAGATATTTTTACAAAATATTTCCTTTGCCCAGATTGTATGAAGTGGCAATATTGATCCTTTGAATTGATCTATAGTCTTTTTCATAAATATCCTCCTCTTGTTACATTTAGAATACAAGAAAGCCCCTCCGACTTCTGTGGAGAAATTCTCCGTTGCAAAATGAAATACCTATGTCCTTTCAATAAACTACAAAAATCTCATTCCGAGAATAAATGAAACTCCAGATCCATCTGATTTAGCCCCAAGCTCACCAGGTTGCAAAATGGGTAGGCAAAAAAAACAAGCTCTATAAAAAGAGTTGACCCTATAGATCCCTGCAAATAACCATCCTGGTCGCACTATTTCAGATCTGGAGAGTCCCTTTGAAAAGATTTGCTTATGACTTATTACGCCCCACCATCGTGTTGGTCCTTGTGATTTGGCACTTTGGATGGGCATCATCTATGGAATCCTGGAAACAAACCAAGGAAAAGATTCAGATTCCTCAAGGCCTGATTCCAATGATGAAAATCATCGATAATTATGAACTTCGAACTGGCCATCGATTTCATATTCCGTCTTTGATTCGTGATCTTCAATCGGGGATGGATCAACTAAGCCCCCCTACAACTTCGAAACCTCATCTGTACAACTTGATACCTGCTTTTGATCAACTGATTGACGGAATGAACCTGATCCGAACTGATCAATCTTCTCCCCCCAAAACCGATGCT
>CAZFSX010000087.1:0-5190 GCA_964522115.1 uncultured Pseudobdellovibrionaceae bacterium
CGTGGACAGTTTGACAAATTAACAGATCTTGCAAAAAAAGCAGGAGCCAAGGGATTGGTTTGGATCAAATCCGAAGCGGATGGGAGTTTGGCATCTCCGATTTCCAAATTTTTCTCTGCGGAAAAACTGGCAGAAATTTTTGCCAAAACAGGAGCCCAAAAAGGGGATGCCGCTTTGGTTGTTGCAGATGATTATGAAACAGCCTGTGCTTCCTTGTCGACCTTACGTTTGCATTTAGGAAAAGAACTTCAGTTGATTGATACAACGAAGGATCATTTCTTGTGGGTCGTGGATTTCCCACTTTTAGAGTACTCACCGAACGACAAGCGCTGGGTGGCTCGTCATCATCCGTTCACGGCTCCGCAAGATGAATTTTTACAAGATCTTTTCGAAGGCAATGAATCCAAGTTTGGAAGTATGTTGGCAAAAGCTTATGACTTGGTTTGCAATGGCTATGAAATTGGTGGCGGAAGTATTCGTATTTATCGCAATGAAATTCAACAAGCGATGTTCAAACTTTTAGGAATGAGCCCTGAAGAAACTCAAAGAAAATTTGGATTTTTCCTAGAGGCTTTGAAGTATGGAACTCCTCCACATGGTGGGATTGCATGGGGTATGGATCGTTTGGTGATGTTGTTAACAGGAACAGAAGCTATCCGTGAAGTGATTGCATTTCCAAAAACAGCCAAGGCGACATGTTTGATGTCAGATTGCCCAAGTGAAGTTGAACGCGAACAGTTGGCTGAAGTGGGCGTGAAGTTAAGCCCACAAGCCGAAAAGTTTTTAGAAGAAATGGAAGCAAAATCTTAAAGGACAAGATTAAGCTAAGCGATCCAGTCTTTGACCACGAGGAGAAGTCATCGATGAAAAAGACTCTTTCGCAGAAACTTCCGAAGGAATATCTGCGAATTCCTGATTGCGCTCGACTGCTTTTTCCGAGCTGTTCATCGCATCTGGACCTGATTCGCGAAGTTTTGTATTGAAAAATTTTGCAGATAATTCTGTGACGATGCGAGCTCTTGCATCTTCTCGAGGATTTCCCACCGGTTTTCGGTCTGCAAGTTCTTTGGCTCCGAAGTCTTTGGCCAGAGTCGACATGGTCACTCTGTCACTGATTTCGGCGCGACCTTCTTTGCGTCCAAAGGTTGGGGCTCCTGGGCGAACAGGCAATGCATCTGAAGAATCTTCTGCGATGATACGCTTACTGCTGGGTACAATACTGGAAATCTTTTCCATAAACCCCACCTCCTGTGTGGTAATGATCCTTTCGGTTCAGTGGCGTCTCAACTTGAGAAGAAAGAAATAATTTAGACAAACGTCCAGAAACAAGGCGCGTGGATCAAGATTCACAAGGTTTTTTTATAAAAAAACTTCATAAATTCTTAAAATCATCAATAGTTTTTTACTTTCAACCGAAGTGAGTTCTAGAGGAACTCATGAAAAAGGCTCCAGTTTTATCCAACGACCAACAGCGATTGAAGATACTTCGTGAGTACGAAGTCTTAGATACGTCGCCGGAACGTCAGTTTGATGATATCACATTGCTTGCCTCGGCGATCTGTCAGACACCCATTGCATTGGTGAGTTTGATTGATGAGGATCGGCAGTGGTTTAAATCCCGTGTGGGATTAGCTGCCACAGAAACTCCTCGAGATATTAGTTATTGCGGTCATGCTATTCATCAGACAGAGGTTTTTATTGTTCCGGATGCCTTTGCTGATCCACGATTTGCAGATAATCCGTTAGCAACAGGAGCGCCTCATGTTCGTTTTTATGCCGGAGCTCCTTTAAAAACTCCCTCGGGTTTATCAGTGGGAACATTGTGTGTGATTGATAATCAGCCACGGAAGCTCAACGAAGATCAAATCAAGGCTTTAGAGGCTCTTGCTCGAATGGTTGTTGATTTTCTTGAAATTCGAAAAGCCAATAAAAAATTGGCAGATCATATTCGTGATTCAGAACAAAAGCAGATGGTGATTGATCAGCAACAGATGATGTTGATTCATTCAGCGAAAATGTCAGCTCTGGGAGAGATGGCTGGAGGAGTGGCCCATGAAATCAATAATCCTTTGTCGATCATTCAGGCGAAAGCTCAGTTTATGATGAAATCTTTGGATCGTGGTCAAATTCAACCAGGTGATCCCAAGATCCGCGAAAGTTTTGATTTGATTCAAAAAACCACAGGTCGCATGGCAGAAATCGTCCAGGGACTCCGTCATTTTGCTCGGGACAGTGATGGTGAAGCTGCGCGAGAAACTCCCTTAAAAAATATGTTTCAAGAAGTTCTGAGTTTAAGTACTGAACGACTGAAGCAAGCTGAAATTGAAGTTCACTTGCCAGTTATGGAAGATGTTTTATTGAATTGTAATCCTGTTCAAATTGAACAGGTGATGATGAATTTAATGAACAATGCTCATGATGCTTTGAATTCAAAGGACAGAACGGACACTTCGAAGAAGTGGATTCGATGGGATCTGATGGTCGATGGGTCTGACCTTGTTCTCAGAATGTCAGACAATGGTTGTGGAATTCCCGAGCATCTAGTGCAGAAATTGATGCAACCATTTTTTACAACCAAAGCTCCTGGAGTTGGAACAGGTTTGGGATTAAGCATCTCCAAAGGCATTATTGAAAAGCATGGAGGACAATTAACTTTGATTTCTCGAGCAAACCCCACATGCTTTGAAATTCGATTGCCTCAGCACAAAAAATCAGCTGCGGCCTAATGCATTTTTTCCAATAGCAGACCAAAACTTTCTAAGGATCCAACTTTATAAATTCCACCCAAAGATCTCTTGCCATTGGGGTGACGTCGACACACTATCAGAAAACTTAAACTTAACTGCAGCAATCGACGTATGGATTCGAGGCTCCATTGGGGGCAGGCCATTTGCACCAACATCTCCAAGCGTATCAAGGCCTGTTGAGGATCATTGGCATGCAAGGTTGCAAAGCTTCCCTCATGTCCCGTGGAAAGGGCCATTAAAAAATCCTTCGCTTCTTCGCTGCGAATTTCTCCCAACACGATGCGATCGGGACGCATACGAAGAGCTTGGCGCACCAGTATGCTTTGTGAAATCGGTGTCAGTTGTTCATGGGCATCCATCCGAGTCAATAAACGGCAACTGACCGAATTGGGAAGCCGAAGTTCTTCGGTGTCTTCGATCAGAATGTTGCGTTCATGTGGCGGAAGTTCATGCAACATGGCATTGGTCACAGAAGTTTTTCCAGATCCAGTGTTTCCTAAAACAAGAAAACTTTTTTTCTGTTTTAAAATCTGATGAAGAGTTTCTAATTCAGTTTCTGTGCACCACTGATTTGCTAGCAGTCGATCCAAAGTCCAGACGTTTTCGGGGTGTCTTCGTAAAGTCAACAGAGGTTGGTTTTTCGTGACTTCATCTGTGATCAGGTGCAAGCGAAAGTCCAGAAACTTTGCATCCACCATAGGAATATTTTTACTTGTATGACATTTGCAAATTTTCAAAATTCGTTCGATGGTCGCAAGGTAAGAATTTTTTGAGCAAAAGTGATCTTGAAAGGTGGAAATTCTTCCCCCTTTCTCAAATGCAATATAATCATGGGATGTCACCATGATTTCAGTGACCTCATGATCTTGAAAAAGAGAATGAAGAGGACCAAATTCATAAAATTCTTGCAAAATTCTTTTTTTGATTTCTTCGTCGGATGACTCCATTGCTTTGTGAATCGTTTGCAGAACGAGGTCATCTAAGTTTTTTGAATTACCCGCAAAACGATTTTGCACCATTTGCAAATCAAGAATTTGCTTTTCAATTTTTTGACAAAGCTGAAAGAATTCAGAATTCATGGAAGCACCTCTGGATGAACGAGAATGACAAGTTCCGTTCGATTTTCACGAAAATTTTTACTGGAAAAAAGAGACCCTAGAATGGGTATCGAGGACAAACCAGGTAGGCCATCACTGGAATTGGCTTCTTCGTTCTTGATTAAACCCGAAAGAACAATCGTTTGAGAATTCAGCAAATCAAAATGAGTTTGCACACGGTGATTTAACATAGCTGGAATTCCATCGACAGCTCTTGATGGGTCCAAGCTGGAAACTTCTGTTTCCATTGAAATACTCATACGTCCCAAAGAATCAACGGTGGGTTTCACTTTCAAAGTGATTCCATACTTCTTCCATTGCACGGCTAAAACATTGGCCGTTTTGATTCGAATTGGAAATTCTCCTCCGGCCCAGAATTCAGCTTCTTTTCCACTTCGGGTCAGAATTTCAGGATGAGCTAAAACCTTACCGTGCCCCTGTTCTTCCAGGGCTTGTAAATCCAAATCGATGGATTCTACGGCCTTTCCTGAAATCAAGTTGGCAGACATCGAAGTGGGCCATTTTACTCCCCAAGTTCGAAGAAGATCTTTTTTCATTTCTGTCACGGTGATTTTCAATCGCACCAAGGGCGCCATATCCACACTTTCCACAGACTTTTCAACAAGGACTCCCATGGGTTCCAGCGCTTTTCGATATCTATCCAGAAGTTCTGATTTTTCATAAATGTCTGTGGATAAAAAAGGAGCAAATCGAAAGTTGCTCATGGCAAGACCTGATTTGGTCAGTTGTCGACGAAGTAAATCTAGAATTTCACTTTGCACAAGAGGGTCAACTTTGCAGCTCAGAATAAAATTCCCCTGAATATTCAACATAGCATGTGTCAGTCGCGAGTAATCTTGAATATGCGGAAGAAGTCCTGTGACGACAATACCTCGCTCTTGCACTTCTAAATGCAAATCAAATGTTTCTTTGATGACTTGTTGCAAAGCTTCGTAGGTTTTGAACTGATCAGGGGTCACAACATAAAAATGAAATTCTTGAGACCCGATCAAAACCCTGGATGAGCCTAACTTTAATGCTTGAAATGTCAAGCTGGCCGGGTCGGCAACTTTAATGATTTTGCCACTTTCAATCCAGATACGATTCAAATCCGCAGCTTTCACGCGTGTTGTTTTTCCTACGGTCATGACGATGTCCGAATTGCTGACAGATTTGATCGCAGTCCATCCGGGCAGAGTGATGAGAGAAAGAAAAAGCAGAATATAAGCCATCATAGACCTCCATGACGGCTGAAATGCAATTTGAGGGCCGAAGCCAGGGATTCAATCTTAGAACGGATGATAGGTGATTAAAGACTTTTGTTCTATGGAACAAAAGTCTTCATT
>CAZFSX010000087.1:5200-7717 GCA_964522115.1 uncultured Pseudobdellovibrionaceae bacterium
ATTTTCAATCTGCAGTTGGCCTCCCATGGCCTGGATCAAAGCTTTGCAGACGGACAAGCCAAGGCCTGTTCCAGCAGAGTGGTGCATGGCTTCTTCATCGATATAAAAAGGAGATTGAATTTTCCTCAGAGTTCCAGAATCAATACAGGGTCCTTGATTACGAACAAGAACGCGAAATCCATTTTCTGGAAAATCAAGACGGATATGCAATTCGGAATTTTCCGTGGCATTTTTAATGGCATTGTCGACAAGTCGATGAAGAATTTGAGTTGAAAGAACCAGGTCTGCCTTTAAACTGCGACCTGGATCTTCAACTTTCCATCGCAGGTTTTTAACTTGAGCTTTTCGAAGCAGATCGTGATTCATTTGCAATAAGGACTTGGACTCAAAGCTTTCTCGATGCACGTTCAATTGTCCAAGTTGTCCTTTCATGATCAGAAGAGTATCCTCGATCAGTTTTTTCAAACGTTCCGCATTTTGATGGATGCGTTTTTGAAAAATAATTTGTTCATCCGAAAGAGAACTTTCCTTCAGTAATTCGCTGAAACTCAAAATCGCCGTCAGTGGAGTTTTTAATTCATGATTGATCAAAAGCATAAATTGAGTTTTTGCAGCATCCAGAGTTTTTAAGTCTTCCAGAGCCACTTGCAATTGTCGGTTGGTTCGTCGCAGGTCTTCCGCTAAATGAAAACGTTCCGCAGCTTTATCGATCAAGTTTTCTAAATCAAAAGGTTCCCAAGGTTTTGCAATGTAGTTGTAGATATGGCCTTTATTGATAGCATCAACGACAGCTTTCATGTCGGCATATCCCGTAGCTAAAATGCGAACGGCATGAGGAGCTATCTGCATGGACTTTTCTAAAAACTCCACACCATTCATTTCCGGCATTCGTTGATCAGTTAAAATCACAGCAATATTTGGAGTACTAGGGCTTTGCAAAAGATCTAAGGCTTGAACTCCAGACGTCGCTTTGAAAACTTGATATTTTTTACGAAGCAAACGTTCTAGGGCATCCACGTTGTCGGCTTCATCATCCACACAAAGAATTGCAGTTTTATCCATGAGGTTATGGTAGGTTGTGAAAATAAATCAGGCAAGCGGGAAGGAATTTGCAAACAAGTTGTTTGCAAATTCCTATCAAGATCCCGATCAAGGTCGGGTCGTCGTAGTGACAGGCGTAGAAACAAGTCCTTGGAAGGCTTTTTGAATTCGTTCCATCAACTCAAGATCGCTGGGTTGAAGTTCCACAGCCTGTTGAGGTGGAAATCGATTCACCCATCCTTGAAGGACAGTGATGATTTGATCCGCCGTTTTGACGGAACATTCTTTGGTATCTGAATTGTACAATGTTGAAATGTTCAATTGGCGATTTTCATCAAACTGCATGCGCGGTTTCAGTGTTGAATTGATATCCGTCAGAGCAGAATTAATCAATGAACCTTGATCGTTTTTATCTAACAACTGAAGAAAGATCACGATGTTTTCAAGACCCAAAATTTTAGGATTCAACAGACCACCGCGAACCAGTGATGGCATGGTTTTTAAGGCTGTCCCCAATTCCGTGTATTGCGCCAAGATACAATCAAGCGGACTTTGACCCTTAGGGGAAAAAGATACGGCAGTCACAACTTTTTTCGTAGCGATAAGTTTTTCTTCAATGCTCAACAAAAAACGACGAGCCAATTCAGTCGAAGTTATATTTTTGAAAAGATGAGGAAAGTAACTCAATTCATAATCTGCTGCGACTTGAATGGATCGATACAAACAGCTGGCAGGATTTATTTTTAATTCCGCTGTAAACCAGTCTTGTTGTTCTTTGCAGACAGCAACCTCGGAAGGAATGTCTCCGCGTTCTCCAACTCCCACATCTAAAAGATGCTGGACAGAGGTGTAATAAACATCGTCTCCATCAATATAGTAAAAAATAAAATTTTCGCCCAGATCAAAGTTTGCTTGAGGTTTTTCTCCAAAAACTTTGATCGGAATAATTTGTCCACCCAAAGTGATTTGGGTATTGAATTTTTTTAAAGGAATTTTCTTTTCTTTTCGAACGACGGGTCGCTGGATAGGAACTTGAAGTCCCTTGGCAATTTCATCGTTCAACAAGGTATCCGCATGGATAACTTGAGTGAGAAAAAGACACAAAATAGATATACCAACAAAGATAGATGGAATTTGACGATGGAACATATGGAAGTCCTCCTAATATTTTGTGGATACCTTAGTAAAAATATTTAAATCCAACGGGACCATCAACTTTAATGCGACCCATGCTTTGCAAACTATTGAAGAAACCTTTGCATCGTTTCACTTGTTTTCCTTGGAATAAAAAGTCAGATGAATTGGTGCAGAACTCTTCTCCGGCATCTTTATCACCCCAAGTTGCATCTTTTTTATCGCGAGCGAAGTAGAACACTTCAGAACCGGCCCAAGATTTTCCTACAGCAATGCGTTTGCATGCTAATTTAGGAACTTGAAACCATCCCTGACTCATGGGAATCCCTTCACTGTAGTAGC
>CAZFSX010000087.1:7727-9406 GCA_964522115.1 uncultured Pseudobdellovibrionaceae bacterium
AGGTGAAAATGAGTAATTACAGAACTCGACAAACTTATCATAGGGAAGCATCGATCGATCCATGGCAACCGATTGCCAATCTTCAGATTTTTCAAGATCACAACCTCCGGCAAAATCATCGGCATTGTATGTAAAGTCTAAACTGCCATATTCATAGTTATTGTCTTTCGGGTGAGCCTTATCCAATTTTGAAAATAAAAACAGAGTTTCCTTTTGTTGTCCCTGGCGTTTGGGAGAACAGTATTTGATATCAAAGAAACTTCCGCTGATATTGCGAATGGCTTTGGCGACTTCGGAAAACTTCACAGTCAGTTGTTTGGCATTTTCAGCAGAATAATAACCAGATTTTCCTATAGAGGCTAAAGCTGCAGCATTGATTTTTTTACCCAGTCCAACGGTGTAGATATGTCGATTTTCAACTTGTAAAAACTTTTCGACTTCTTTTTGAACATCAGAAAGTTTCGCCAATCCTGCGCGATCAATACCATCTGTAAAGATCACAAGATTGCTGGCAGAAAGACCTTTTCTTTCGATTTGAGTCAAGAAATCCAAACCTTTGCTGACGGCTCCGTACAGATTGGTGGAATCATCCATACAAGTTCCACGTCGAGCATTGGGACATTGAATGTCTAAAATGGCGCGCTCAATTTCGCTGAAGCTTCGGCTTTTGACAATTTCTTGGATATCTTCTTGGCCATCAAAGGCGTAAATATTTAATTCATGGTGGGCACCATCTTGGCCACTTAAGGCTTGGCGTGCAAATTCAATGGAGGACTTTTTTAAGTACCCAAGCTTGTCAGCATCCCGAACCACAGATCCAGAAAGATCTAAGAGCAAGAGAGTTCTCAATGTAAAAACTTTGGGGGCTGCCAAAGAGGCGTTTTTCGATTCAAGATCCTCGTCTTTGAAAAGCTCTTCCAGCCAATCCATAATATCAGAATCTTTTCCTGAAGGAACTTCGCTGGATTCAACAAAACGAGCCACATCTGTTTTTGGATCAAGTCCACTGAAGGGAACAATGGGGTCATCCTCTTTACACTGATGCACCAACTGCACAGTCAATGTCAGGTTGGCAGGCTGCCCTTTGGCCGATCGAACGGGTTTGATTTTCAGACATTCTTCAGCATGAAAGCGGCAACCGCTTAAAGTCAAAAGACCTAGGATCATTGGGATGGTGAAAAACAACTTTTTCATAAAGTCCCCTTTGGGTAATTCCCTGATTGTTTTGTATCGATTCGCCGGCTTTTAATCATGATTGATGCGGGAAGACAACAGCTTTTCTTCGACCCTGCAATTTCTATAGCAGGCAGGCTTGGATTGTCCCAAACTCGGCCATGGGCGAGGGGGATTGAAGGGGGAGCGTGGCTTTTTTGGCGGCGGGGCGGGGGCTGTCTCAAAACTAGATCTTGCCTAAGTCCAGCTTTTTCAGAACTTTCCTTAAGTTTGGCCCGTCTTCTGTCGATCAGTGCTACGATGAACTTATTGAGAAAATCCAAATATGGAGATCTTTTTATGACTTTTCAACGCAGTTTATGGGTCACATTTTTATTCAGTTTCGCCATGATCTTGGCTCCAAAAACCTACGCTGACTACTACGGCGGTGCCGGCGGCTACTGGGGCACAGGAATGTACATGGCCAACCCCGCATGCCCTACACAAGTGGAGTTGGGGGAGAATGT
>CAZFSX010000088.1:0-9399 GCA_964522115.1 uncultured Pseudobdellovibrionaceae bacterium
GCCCTGACCATTGAGACAACTGAACGGATCCTTTCAATGTATCTACCCAGATTTCCCCAGATCCTTTTTGGGATTTGATGGCCCCCTGCAAAGTCACCAAGTTTTGGATTCCTTTGACCCCATCCAAAACAACCTCTCCTCCAAAGTTTCGCAGATCCAAATCTCCCAAGTGATCTTTTGCTGTCAACTTCGCTAAGAAAGATTCCACGGTCCACTTTCCAGAGGTTTCATTCAAAAGAATTTCTCCCTTTTGTAAAAAGATTTTCCCTTGAATATTGGATTTTTGTATCAAAAGCTTCCCCTTTTGAGACTCGTACAACAAATCTCCTGACCAGTTTTGCAACTGTAATTGCAAATCACGAGCATGAATTTCCAATATTTTTTCCTTTAAGACCAACTTACTCGAAAACTTTTTTGATTTTTCTCGAGCCATTAAAATCATTTCTTTCCCATGCTGCTCCACCATCCACTCAGACCCCACAGTGGTTTCTTTGCCTGACTGAATCTGAAGAATTCCTTCTTGAGCTTGAATTACAACACGCTCCGGAAGATTTTCAGCCCACCCCATGAAGACCCAGCACTGCAGCAGAACAAAAAAAGCTTGATGTTGCACCTTGAAAACTCCTGACAAGTGATATTTTCTTTACTAGCACTTACTATTCGACAAAGAGAATTAACAAATGTCAAAAGGAGTTCATCCATGAGTCTAAAGTCTTTGCGTGAAGTCGTGATCGTTTCTGCAGCTCGCACCCCCGTTGGTTCCTTTCAAGGTTCCTTAAGCTCCCTGCCTGCTCCAAAACTGGGTTCCATTGCTATCCGCGAGGCGATGGCTCGCGCAAATATTTCAACCAATGAAGTTGATGAATGTATCATGGGTGAAGTTTTAACAGCAGGTGTTGGCCAAGCACCCGCTCGTCAAGCAGCACTGGGCGCTGGCTTAAGTACTTCCACAACATGTACAACAGTGAATAAAGTTTGCGGTTCGGGTTTAAAATCCGTAGCTCTTGCTTGGGATTTAATTCGCACAGGCGAAGCTGACATCGTGGTCGCTGGTGGTCAAGAAAGCATGAGCTTGGCTCCTCATTTACTTGAAAACTCTCGCGTCGGTTATCGAATGGGAACTGCACCCATCGCTGACTCCATGATCAAAGATGGATTGTGGGATCCCTACAAAAATACGCACATGGGCAACATTGCTGAACTTTGTTCTCAAAAATTTTCTTTTACGCGCGAACAACAAGATCAATTTGCCATCGATTCTTACAAGAAAGCCCAAGCAGCACAATCGGAAGGTCGTTTCACTGAAGAAATCGTCCCTGTTGTGATCGAAGGCAAAAAAGGAACACAAACGATTTCCGTCGATGATGAGCCTGGCTTGGCTAAGTTTGACAAAATGGCAGGACTAAGACCTGCATTTGAAAAAACGGGCACCATCACAGCAGCCAACGCCAGCAAAATCAATGATGGCGCTGCCGCTGTTGTATTGATGAGCGCAGACAAAGCCGCAGAAAGAAAAATCAAACCATTGGCTCGTATTGTGTCGGCTGCAAGTTTTGCACAAGAACCTGATATGTTCACAACAGCTCCCGTCGGAGCCATCCGAAAAGCTTTGCAAAAAGCAGGTCTTGGTGTTGGCGATATTGGACTTTGGGAAATCAATGAAGCATTTTCGAACGTCACAATGGCAGCGATGAAAGAACTGGAAATCCCTGTCGACAAAGTGAATGTCCACGGAGGAGCCGTCGCCATTGGTCACCCTATTGGGGCTAGTGGAACTCGTATCCTAACAACTTTGTTGTACGCCTTGAAAAATAAAAAACAACGTTATGGATTAGCTACTCTTTGTATCGGTGGCGGCGAAGGTATTGCTTTGATTGTTGAACATACTGCATAGTCAATTTGTTAAAGCTATCAAGAATTATGTTTCGCTGTTAAAACAAAAAAGGCATGTTGGTAAAACATGCCTTTTTTTTATTCGTATTCAAACCTTTGTCTAAGTTCCTAAAAACAGAATGTGGAAAATAGACATGGATTTTTTTGGGGCCTATACTTTGGAGTATGGCGGCAATTCGTAAGTTAGCAAAAGATGAGTATCTTTTTCGTGAAGGCGATCCTCCTGATGCAATGTATGTTGTAAAGTCAGGAAAAATCGCAGTCACAAAATCAAAACAAACTGGTGGAGAAATCACTCTTGCCGAAATAGGCCCCGGAGCCATGGTCGGCGAAATGGCATTTTTTGATAACAAACCTCGTTCTGCTAACGTTAAAGCTTCTAAAGATAGTGAACTGATCGCACTTCCCTACAAATCCCTTCATGCCCAATTTCAACAATTTCCTGAATGGTGCAAAGCCATCATGAGAACAGTCAATGATCATTTACGTGATGCAAATCAACGAATTAAATCCCTGGAACGCAATGATGATAAAGACATGTTTCCTCCTCATACCATCAATAAATTGATGTCGATTTTAAATCTGGTTGGTTACAAGTATGGAAAACAAAGCGAAGAAGGGCTTTTGATTCCCCCCACGGTTCTTCGAAACTACACCATCCAAATTTTTCAGGAAGCAACCCACAAAATGCAAAAACTGATGGGTGTCCTGAGCGAAATCAATTTTATGAAAGTCGAAGATATCGGTGAAGGTCGCCAAAAGGTTGTTATCTACCAACCAGATCTGATGTTTGCTTTTGTCGAATGGCACAATGATTGGCTCTTCAAAGCAGAAAAAGATCGCATCACTATCACAGAGTCTGAACTTAAAATTTTGAAGGGCATTACCCATTTTGCAAAACTTATTCCTCCGAATGCCAAGGGGGAAATCAAACTCAACCTGACTGATGTGCAAAACAACTCAATGAAAGACCTTGGCTGGGTCATTAAAATTGACGACGTTAACCCATTGATCGAAAAAAAATTAATGGGAGATAAACTCATGGAAGAGGCTGGGGTTTTTTCCACAGTTCGACTAGAGGATATGGAAAAAATGGCCCCTTTTTGGGAAATCCTTTATTCTCTAAAAAAATTATCAAGATAAGGATTAATCTTCAAAACTTTCATTATCGCGACAGCGCAACGGTATTTCCGACTCTGTCAATCGAGCATGAGATTCTCCACCTAATCGGAAAATATAGATTGTATTTGTTTTGGCAGCATCTTCAATAGGTTGACCATACGTCATCACAACCTGATCCCCTGTTTTTGCTAATCCGAATTGAATCAACATCCGCTCAACTTGTGTGATAATATCATTCAAGTTTTTATACGGACCAATAGGTAAAGTTTGCAAACCCCATGTCAGTTCCAAACGATTTAAAGTCTCCATTTGATCTGTGACTGCGATAATCCTAGCTCGAGGACGGAATCCTGAAATAATATTTGCAGTTTTTCCAGACGTTGTTAAACATACTATCACTTGTGCGTTCAACTTCAGAGCACTTAAACTTGCACTGGCTGCAATCGAAGCTGGAGCGCTCAAAAACTCATGTTCCAAATTTATTTTATAATACTTCTCTTGAGATTGTTCTACTTCAACAATAATTTCGTGCATGGTTCGAATGCACTTAAAAGGATGTTTTCCACTGGCTGATTCTGCAGACAACATCAAGGCGTCAGAACCATCCAAAACTGCATTAGCTACATCTGTAATCTCAGCACGTGTTGGGCGTGGATTTTCCACCATACTATCTAACATCTGCGTTGCTGTAATGACTGGCTTATTTAACTGATTACATAAATGAATGATCCGCTTTTGCTCCGCAGGAAGGCGCGTCTGACCAGTCTCCACAGCCAAATCACCTCGAGCCACCATGACAGCGTCACTCAAACGTACAATTTCTTCTAAATTTTCAAGAGCTTCTAACATCTCAATTTTGGCGCAAATTTTTATTGAAGGATTCTTCTGATCAATTAATTCTCTTAATGCACGAATATCTTTTCCAAAACGCACAAAACTTAACGCCACATAGTCAACATTTTGAGAAAGTCCAAATTCTAAATCTTTTAAATCTTTCTCTGTTAAACAATCGACCTGCAGATTGACGCCCGGTACATTCATCCCCTTGCGGTCTTTAAGGATCCCACCGTAGACAACCTCACAATGAACATCTTCGCCAGAAACAGATAATACTTTCAACTCCAACAACCCATCATCCAGAAGGATTCGATGACCTGGCTTTACCGATTTTGCTAATTCTGCAAAGTCACTGGGGATAAGGCCGTCTTCCCCTAAGACCTTCTTCATGGTGATGATGACATTTTGCTTTGGTTTTAACTCAATTTTTCCTTCTTTAAATTTACCAACACGGACCTTCGGACCTTGTAAATCTTGCAGAATTGTCACTGGCGCTTGCAACTCTTTCGACAAATCACGAACATGTTGAATCACCAGAGCATGATCTTCGTGGGATCCATGGCTGAAATTCAATCGTGCCACATTCATACCTGCGCGAATGGCCTTTTCAAGTTGATGTCGTTCTTTTGTTGCGGGTCCAATAGTTGCTACAATTTTCACTCGACGCTGTGCTAACACGATGTTTAACCTTTCTTATTGGCATAACTCATTCGATTGGTCAGATCCTTCATTTGCTCCATATGACGACGGTTCAACCTGTCCATTTCTTCTTTATGTGAATCTTCGATCTGAGCTAATTTTCCTTCATACTTCAATTGCATAGTTTCAACTTCAAGCTTATGAGATTTTTCTCTGCCATTCATACGCAAATTAAATGCTTGCTCTTGACGTTTGAGTTCCTTTTTATGTTCATCTTCCATTTTATCCATTTGTTCTTCATAGTTTTTCGCTTGAATATCCAATTTTTTGGCAGCATTTTCTTCCGTGCCCCTCAATCGTTCTTCCATACGTAGATAAGTTTTCTGTAGTTGCTCTAGACTGGTCTCTCTTTGAGCTGCCAAATTATCAGCATAATTTGTTTTTAACTGATCAATGTTTTCCTGATGATATCGAGACATTTTATTTTGTTCCTTCGATGTCATATCCATATTTTTTCGAACTCGCTCATCGGCTTGATTTTTTTCATGTTGCAACTGATTTCGAAAATTAAATTCCATTTGGTTATGATCTTCTTTTGCTTGAAGATCAATCATATTCATTTTTGATTTTGCATTCCGATTTGTTTCTTGTATTAGTTTTTCATTCTGAGTAATAGCTTGATTGACTCGACCATGTGCCATTTCATTGGCTTTATCCAGCATAGCATCTTTTTCATCTCTCAAGGATCCTAATTTATCCTCATATTGAGCCACCAAATTTTTTCTCTCGATATCACTCTGGCGTTGGGTCGCAATTTCTTTCATCGTTTGCTCATATTTTAAATTTCTCAAACGATTTTCTGAATCCCTAACTTCTCTGGAAAGACGATCTTTTGCCTGATCCTTCAATTTTTGATGTGCATCTTCCAGATCCGAAATTTTCTTATCCAAGGTTTGGTTAAAATTTCTTCTCATTTGCTGACGTTCACTTTTCTGTACTTCATTCAGCGTCGTTAATAGATTTTGTCTTTCATTTTGTTCATTCTGAACAATATTTTCAAAATTATCCCGCAAACGTCCCGTTTCCTGCTCCTTCATCCTTTGTGTATCTTGCAGTTTGATTCTGTAGGCCGTTTCTGTATCTGAAAGCGTTTTCTGAACTTGAGCGACAGAATGATCGCGATCTTCACGTATAGCCTGTAATTCAGTTCCATGCTTTTCATTTAACTTACGCGTTCGATTTTCAATGGTTTGCTTGACTTCCCCCTGAGCCTGCTTGGAATAATCATCAAAAGCCTTTTCCCGAACTTGCAATTCCGCATCAAAATTGTTTTTCAAAATATGTTTTTGCTGCTCATTGATTTCTTTATCTTTGGCTCGTTCAGCAATGTAACTTTCTTTAAGTTCGTTTCTTTTTTCTTCATTATCAGCAATTTTATTACGAAGAGAATCTAAATAGGCTTGCCTCATATCATCAATTTTTTTTAAATTTTGCTGATCCTTGTTCGTCAATGTTTCGCGCATTTTTTCACGCATATCATCCAATTGCTCGGAATAATCGCTTTTGAGGTCTTCAATTTCCTTTTGATTTTCTTCGGTCAAATGTTTAATTTCCTGCTTATGCCGCTTAATCATCTGATTTTCACGATTTTGATATTCTTCGCGATTTCGACGAATAGTTTCATCTGCACGATTACGATCTGTCGCTGTCACATTTGACATAAATAGCCTCCGCATCCTTGTGGTAGCCTTCATTCATCTTACTAAAGAATAGTTGAAAACAGCAAATAATGCTGAAGAAGGGATCGAAATACAGACATTTCTCGAGTCTAAAACTAGATGAACATCTAGCTTTCATATCTATCTTGGTTTAGAAAGATGTTCCTCGTTTTGATTGCAGTGCCTGCGACATCAAGTCATAAACTTTCTGAATAAGTTCATGCCTATCTTCCAAAGTGTACGCATCCACCTGAACAGAAGGTAATATTTCAATTTGAATGGATCTTTCTTGTCGGTCTAAATTAGGAATCAATTGACCTGGCTTCATGACTTCATAAGCACCAGTGATAATCACAGGGACGATTGGAATTTTTGTTTGAAGTGCAAAAATAAATGGTCCTGACTTAAATGAGCCTAACTTGTACTCACTTTGCCGAGTCCCCTCTGGAGCTAAAGCAAAACGTTCACCACGAAGAACTCTGTCTTGAGCCTGTTGATAAACTTCAATGACCTTGCCGCGATCATCCCGTGCAATTGGTAAGATACCCACGTGCTTCATCGCCCCCGACAGAAATGGTATACGATACAATTCAATTTTTGCACCAAATCTAAAATCATCCAAAGCAGCAAGCATAGAAAAAATATCATAAAAACTCATGTGATTAAAAAGAAACAAGCAGGACCCATGGGGAACATTTTGCAAACCATTGACTTTCAATTGGATGGAAAAAAGAGACAACGCCAAATTAGCCCAGAACCGAATGATCATATTTTGATAGACACGTTCATTTTTGGATAAGATTCTTGAAAAAAAAGAACTTCCAACAACGCAGCAACTACAAAAAATCGTAGCTATTCCAAATAATACAATACCAAGAAATCCACGGACAAAAAGAAATGGCTTCAGAAACAGTTTATGAATCACGAGACGTGTCCTGAAACACTCGTCGTCGAGCCCCCTCGATCTGACGCTCTTTGTAGGCCTGATGTTGACTGGCCCCCTTCTGGTTTTTTTCATAAGATGACATATCCAAAATTTGAACTTCAAATGGATAAAAAAATGAAAAACTTTCTTTATGACGTGAATTCTCAGGATGGACTCGAATCAGTTGTCGCCCTATGAACTTTATAAATCGATATGAATCCGCAGAAAATTTATTTTCTTTTCTTAACATTTCTTTATCCGCTGTTGCGGCAAAACGTTTCAATAGATAATCGTCAATTTGTTCCACATTCCAATTTTCATTCAAATTTTTTGCATCATTTAAAGCCCGAAGAAATAGATCAACAGGAAAAATATTATTCGATGACTGATCAGGCATAATATGTGGAAGACTGACAATGTTTTCTTCCGCTAAAAAACGAATCACCCGAAACGCATCAAAGACATGATGTGTGATTAAACGTACACCCACCTTATCAAAGACCTTCATCGCCAAAGCATCGGGCTTAGCAAGTAATTTCACGACCGTGCTGGATGATGTTTTAAATGGTTTTATTTCAAACTTAGAAAGTGGAATTTCCTCATCTCGTAAGTTTCCTTTAAGATAAATCCCTTTTTTAGCATCATGAACGACAAACTTTTGAAATGGTTCTAGAATCTGCTGTTGAATTTCATGAGCAAAGGATGAAAATAAATCATTTTCAGAATGAACAAAGACATGAATGACCCTAAGCAAAGCACAAGACCACTTTTGTTGAGAACTTGCTTGAGATTCCGAAGACCACAACAACAGTAATCGAAGGTCCTTTAAGTGTTTTCTATCATGAAATATTTCTGGTATATCTTGTAAAGAGTATCCCAACTTTTCTTGAAGAAAAACAAGAGCTCGACGGTAATAGTACCACAATTTTTCAACATCAGGGATGAGATTGAGATCAAAACCATAAACTTTGATAAAGGCTTCTGCTTCATCAAACGTCTTTATATGAAGCCTTTGAATATCCAGCGCAGACCGTCCTCCGGCTACGCTGTGTAAAACATCTGGATCAAAATAATATCTTCTTGGCATTCTTCATTGAAAAAAATATTTCAATAAAGAGCAAGTACATTTTATAGATTACATGAAAACACTTTGCAGGTGGGAATAGCGAATTCCGCCAAAAAACCCGACTGATTATTCACTTGCAAATTTTGATAGTTCAATCGACCGCGGAATTCATACCCATTGATTGTCCCATCCAAAGTTATTCTTTGACGAGAATCTGTCGATAAAGCCTGAATAACAACATGTGTTCCTTGAAATGTGACTGTCTCAAGTCGATAATTGGCTTTGATTCCTGTGGCACCCTGAGCCGTAGAATCCAATACCCACAACTGAACTCCACCCTGACTCAATTGAACTTGAGCGATGGAACCTGCTGGAACAGGAACTCCTGGTTGCGCATAACCAGTATTACTACTCAACGGAACTGATAGATAGAATGGCATAATCCGCGCTCCTAAAGCCGGATTCACTGCCGCAATCGTTCCAGCATTTGTTCCTGTCACTGAAAACCACGATTGTATGCGTGTTTGAAACTGTTGATAAGCGGCTTGATTTTCCGGTCCTGATCCATTATCGAAAAGATATCCATAGGATTGATTTAAGTCGATCCCCACCGAGCTTTGAGGATACATCCCATTTTGAGATGTTCCTAAGTTTCTTAGGTATTGAATAACATCTGCTCCTGCCGTATTCACTGTCGTCGGAGCCGCAGCTGGCGCCGGCGAATCGTCTTTTTTACCGCAAGCCACAATTAAGGACAGAGATAAAAGGCTGATACTGAAACGAGTAATAAATTGGAACCCGATACTTTGTTTATTGAATGCTTTCATAATGACCTCCACACAAAACAAGGTTTTGCAAGGCTCAGGCCAGCTCAGATCGCATATCTTGATTTAAACACCACCCATTCCATTCATCCAGGAAAAGGTGACAATTTTGGTCGACCAGCTGTTGAATCCTAAAACACTAGGCTAGCGCTTCTGCTTTTCGACGTAAATATTCGTTAAAACTTTCATCGTAAATATGAAGTTGATTTTTATCTAATTCAAATACCCTGGTGGCCAATTCCTTCAGAAAGAAGCGATCATGGCTGACCATGATCACTGTCCCTGGAAAGCTTTTAATTGCATCTAAAAGTACTTCACGAGATTGAATATCCAAGTGATTGGTCGGTTCATCTAATACAAGAAGATTTCTTGGTT
>CAZFSX010000089.1:0-2502 GCA_964522115.1 uncultured Pseudobdellovibrionaceae bacterium
AGCCATTAGAAACCACCTTTACTCAAATTATCATTCCACCACAAAGGTTGAAGACAGAAACCTGTCAACGTATCGAGGAAATGAGTTGTCAGTTGGCGAATGCCATGGATGTGATTGGGCATTTGAATTTACAGTTGGCCATTAAGAATGATGAAGTTTATATTTTAGAGGCAAATCCGCGAAGTTCACGTTCCGTCCCTTTTTTGGTAAAGTCGACAGGGATTCCGTTGGTTGATCTTGGAGTCATGGCTTGCGCGGGAAAAAAAGCACAGCAGGTGCAGCCTGATCAATATCAATGGAAAAATTTGAAGTTTGTCAGCGTGAAGGGTGTTGTTTTTCCTTTTAAAAAGTTTTCAGATGCAGATTCCTTGTTAGGTCCAGAGATGAAATCCACAGGGGAAAGTATGGGGCGTGGTCGTGATTACGCAGAGGCCTTGATGAAATCAATGCTTTCTTCCAACATGAAATTGCCGACTCATGGAGAAATCTTTTTGTCTTTAAGAGATAAAGATAAGGGGTTTGTTTTAGATTTAGCAAGACAGCTTGTAAATCTTGGATACACCTTTTCCGGCACAGCTGGGACTGCAAAGTATTTTAATGATCATGGGGTCGCTTGCCTTCCGTTAAAAAAAGTATTTGAGGGTCGTCCACATTGCGTGGATCATATTCGCGCAGGGAATGTTGCTTTTGTGATCAACACAACATCAGGGCGGGCTTCCATTGAAGATAGTTTCAGTATTCGTCGAGCTTGTATTGATTACAATATTCCATGTCTGACGGAAAGTGATGCTGCGGAGGCCTTTGTCTTAGCCTTGAAAAAAACAAGACAAAAAGAGTTCCATGTGTCAGCATTGAATTCATGAATGCCATCGAAGTCCAAAATTTATCGAAGAGTTTTCCCATTGGTTTTTGGGGGAGGAAGCGACTTATATTAAATAATGTCAATTTCCATATTCGATCTGGTCACACAACAGGATTTATTGGTGTCAATGGAAGTGGAAAGACCACAACAATAAAATGTTTGTTTCACTTTATTCATCCTGATCAGGGGTTGGTCTTATTTTGGGGGCAACCTTTATCTGCAGTTTCTTTGCGTAAGATAGGATATTTTCCTGAAAGACCTTATCTTTATGAATTTATGACAGGTGAAAGTTTTTTAAAACTTCATTGGCAATTGCAGGGTTCTTTTGGAGATTTCGAAAATCAATGCCAGGATTTATTACAAAAGCTTGATTTGCTTTCAGCCCGGTATCAAAAAATCAGAAGTTATTCCAAGGGAATGATGCAAAGAATTGGCTTAGCTCAGGCCCTTTTGTCCAACCCGAAACTTTTAATTTTAGATGAACCCATGTCTGGCTTGGATCCTGATGGACGTTGGTTAATCAAGCAAATACTGCATGAACAAAAGAAGAAAGGCACAACTATTTTTTTTAGCAGTCATTTGCTGCAAGATATGGAAGAGTTGTGTGATGATCTTGTGATGATGGATCAAGGAGAAATTATCTATCAAGGTGAAGCAAAATCTTTTTTAGAAAAGACGACAGATTCGTTAGAAAAATCCTTCCAGGATTTTCGCAATTCCTACCGTCAGTCAAAAATAAAGATTCAAATGAATCAAAGGTGATGGGATGAAGTCAGTTTATGTTCTTGGAAAAATGACTTTTCAACAATGTGCTTCGGCGAAAGTGTTTTGGTTTGTTCTTTTTTTTGCGGGACTATTTTTGTTTATCAGTCCACTTTTGGCTTCATTAAGTTTCACTGAAAAAAAACGATTGATGGCAGATTTTTCCTATCTTTTCTTACATCTGACTGTGTTGGTCCTATCAATTTTTTTTGGATCTTTTGCATTTCCAATGGAATTAGAAAAGCAAACATGCCTTTTAATTTTGGCTCGGCCAGTATCTCGATGGCAGTTTTTATTAGGAAAATATTTTGGAATTTTGCTTTTGCTTTTGGTTTTGCAAATTTCGATGCAATTTTTTGTTGGTATGATGTTGATGTCTGCGGAGGTAGAGTTGCATCACATTCAAGTGGGTCTGGGTATTTTCATGGAGTCCAGTCTTGTCTTAGCATTATCTCTATGTGCTTCTTTTTTTCTCAGCCCGGCTCTTGCTTCTTTTTTTGCGGCATCTGTTTTTTTAACGGGACAGTGGCTGCCTGATTTAAAATTCTTTGCTATGAAAAGCCAAGATACGTCTTATATTTTGTTTTCCAAAATCTTGAATTTTTCCATTCCACATTTTTATGAAATCCATTGGAGAAACTTTGAATATTTAACAGAAGGTGTTGCGACCTTAAAAATTTTTTGGGGATGTATTCATACAATAATGTGGTTGGGATTTTTATCTTGTATGAGTTTGATTTTATTGAGGAGAAAAGACCTTGTTTGAAATAATGGAAATGCACTCGACATTTGGAAGTGTTTTTGTTTTTCTTTTTGGAAGTCTATGGGGCAGTTTTGCAAATGTCCTAGCCTTGCGCTACGGAACAGGCAAGGGATTC
>CAZFSX010000089.1:2512-9208 GCA_964522115.1 uncultured Pseudobdellovibrionaceae bacterium
TGGAAAAGAAGTCATTGCTTCAACTGTCAGAAGATCATTTCCTGGTATGATAATCTCCCTATTTTATCATGGTTTCTTCTGCGTGGTCGTTGTCGTCATTGTCAGCAGCCCTTTTCTTTCCGTTATGCCTTTGTTGAATTTTTGATGGGTCTTCTTTTTGTTTTAACCTTTCAGCGCTATGGCTTCAGCATAAGTACCATAGAATATTTTGTTTTTATTTTTTGTCTTGTTTCGGCCAGTATCATTGATGTGGATCACTATTTACTACCAGATGTATTTACTCTTTCCGGTATTGTTCTAGGACTGATCGGTGCTTTGTTGAATCCAGAACGCATTTTTTTAGATTCTTTGGCAGGTCTTCTTTTGGGTGGTGGATTTTTGTGGTCGATTGCATATCTGTACACCTTACTAAGAAAAGAAGAGGGTATGGGCGGAGGAGATATTAAGTTGATTGCTTGGATCGGAGCGGTTCTGGGATGGAAATCAATTCCATTTGTGATTTTGGTTGCAAGTTTGTTGGGAACAGCAGGTGGTCTTCTTGTGATGACTCGACAGAAGAAGGGACTAAAGTCGGTAATACCCTTTGGTCCATATTTGGCTGCAGCGGCAATTTTATATCTTTTATGGGGTGAGACAATTGGACTTTGGTATTTAAATTTATTTGTACCTGGTCTTTTATCAGACACGCTTTGATTCAAATTGGCCCTTCGTTTGACAGACGGAAGGCCCTTCGTTCTAATGAAAGATAAGGAAGATCCATGATGGATCATCAGCAGCTCGGAGTGGCACCTTGTTTTTCACAGACAAAAAGGTCATTGGCCTCGATATAGGAACAAGTTCCATCAAAATGGCAGAGATGAATGTCTCGCGCAACAATATCCAATTGGTCAACTTTGGATATACTCCCATGCCTTTGGGTTGTGTGCAGTCAGGAGAACTGACGAAGACAAATGAAATTTCAGCGGCGATATCAACTCTTGTTAAAGATCTAAAAACGAAAAGAAAAAGCGTTTCTGTAGGTTTGTGGGGAACAGCTGTTATTTTAAAAAAAATATCGATCCCTCGTATGGACATGAAAATGGTAGCTGATCAGATTCGTTGGGAGGCTGAACAGTATATTCCTTTTGATATCAATGAAATCAGTTTGTCCTATCATGTCCTTAAGAACTCAGCAAATCCCGAGACCATGGATATTTTATTGGTTGCAGCACAAAACGCCCTGGTTCAGCAGTACCAATCTATTGTTGAAAATGCAGGGCTGTCTGCAGAAATTATGGATGTCAGTGGATTGGCGTTGGCGAATCTGTATGAAACAAACTATGGATCTGGACTTGGTGAATGCATTGGAATTTTAAATATTGGTGCGGGAATAACAAACTTTGTTGTGGTCTATGACGGAGATGTCGTTTTTTGTCGTGATATTCCTGTCGGAGGACTGAGCTTCACCAATGAAATTCACAAAGAACTGGGAATAACAATTCAAGAAGCAGAAGCGATGAAATTAAGTTCTGTGCACGGGAAAGAAGTTCCCGAAGAAGTCCAGCAAGTCATTTTGGCAACGACCGATGCTGTGATCGAAGAAATCCGAAATAGTTTTGATTTTTTTGCAGCCAGTGGTTCAGGTGTCCAGCTTCAAACCTGCTATTACACAGGTGGAGGATCACAAATGCCTGGGCTAACACAAGGACTATCAAAAATGGCCGGAGTCTCTTTCGAACAATTCAATCCCTTTTCACGAGTGCGCAATGGCGCCAAACATTTAAGTCATGAATACCTGTCCGAGATGAGTCCTTACGTTTCCGTGGCGATGGGATTAGCCTTGAGAAAGTCAGGTGATTGATGATCAAGGTCAACCTGGCAAAAAAGAATTCTCGCAGGAGCTATCAGGAAACACAAACTCAGACGTATTCGTCTTCTGTTGTGATGGAAAGTAACATTGATTTGCAAAAAGCAGGTCTAAAAAAGCTTATCATTTTATTCATTGTACCAGGGTTGATGTTTGCGTGGGAATATTTTTTTCTACCCACACGTCAGCAGATTTTGTCTCAGAAAATTGCATACCGAGACAAAATCAGGGATGAAAATCAGAAGTCAAAAAAAGATGTTGATGAAATAAAAAAGTACGAAGAAGAAGAGAAAAAATTAAATGCAGAAATTGCAGCGATCAATCAGTTATCAAAAGATCGCTATAGAGAAGTTCGGATTCTAGAAACAATTCAGTTGTCAAAAACTGAAAAAATGAGTCTGACTCGACTTGAAATTTCAGAGAATAAAATGATTTTGCGTGGATTGGCTGTGAACGATCAAGAAATAACAAGCTTTCATGAAAATTTGCAAAAAAGTGTTTACTTCAAGGAAATTACTCCAGGTGTAACTCGAGAGAAAAATACCGAATACGGGGTATTCAAAGAATTTGAAATGAGTTTAATGTTGGAGGGGACCTGATGATTGATCGTTTATTATCATTTTTAGCAGGTCTTGATGGAAAGAAAGTGTTTTTGGCATCCTGTGTGTTTGGGGCTATATATTACTTCTATGGTTTTGATGATGGTCAATCTGTTTTAGAACAAACAGATAAAGTGAATGTAGAAATTAAACTGGAAGAAAAAGAACAAAAATACGCACAGGCCGCAAAAAAGCGAATGGATGAGATTCGGGTGAAGGTCGCAACTTTGGCTGAGAAATATAAAGAAGTTTCTCAGAAGTTGCCATCCGAAATCACTGTTGGAGAAGTCTTTAAAAGTATCGATACATTGGGTCGTGTGGCCAATGTCAACGTCAAGCTGAAAGAACCATCAACTCGACAGAGAAAAAATATCCTGGAAGAAGTCCCAGTGAAAGTAAATATCGAGGGAAGTTATTCTGAAATTACTCACTTTGTTTATCAGATTGGATCTTTACAGCGAATCATGAGAATTGGCCCATTTTCGCTATCTCTGAGTTCAGATAAAACCTATACAGGTAAAGTTAAAATGGAAGGAACGCTACTTGCATTTCGTTTCGTTGGAGAATCCAAATGAAGTCGAATAAAAAAATCTACTTATCAATTCTATCCATCTCACTTCCATTGATAATATCAGGAATCCTTTCTCGTTCTATGTTTAAGATGCATTTTCTTCATCAAGCTCAAGCTCAAACAGCCTCTGGCGTTTCCGGCCAGAATAAAAATGAATCCGTTGGAAATCCATCTGGCAAAAATACTCAAGAAGCGGAAGGTCCTCAGGTGGGTGTGTTGATGGATTTAGAAGTTCAAGAAAACTATTTGTATGATCCGACAAATAAGCCAGATCCTTTTTTTCCTTTTTGGTTGAGTCCCAAAAAAATTGGAGGTTCCTTGGCAGGAAAAGATCTTATTCTGATCGATCCATTGCAGCAGTATGAATTAGATCAACTGAAAGTAGTGGGTGTTTTTTGGGGGATTCAAAAACCTAAAGCTGTGGTTAAGGATCCTTCTGGCAAAACACATTACGTCTATCTGGATACGAAACTTGGAAAAAACAATGGATATGTGATTGCAATACGAGAAAGTGAAGTGATTGTTGTCGAGTCAACACGAGATGAAGATAAGGTAACAAAACACACAAAAATTTTATCCGTTAAACATTGAACGAGGTCTTGAATGAAAAATTGTAAATGGCTTTGCATTTCAACATTAGCAATGAGTTTGTTCCTGGTCAGTTGTGCGACGGAGTTGTCAGACAACGATACCTCGGCTGAAGTCTCTGCAGTATCTACAGATGCAGCTGCGACATCGGGTGCCACTGAAAATTTAGAGTTTTCAGATAAGGAATCTGCAAAATCATCCGCGGCCGAGGGGTTTTCAGATTCATTTCAGGAAACAAAGGCACAACAAGATACCACGGAATCTCATGCATCCAATGCGGAAAGTTCGACAAAGAATGAATTTGAATCCGTCAATTCTTCTTCAACAACCAATGAACCAACTAAGTCTTCATCTGTTAATGTTGATCCTAATTTAGCACCTCATTCTACAGAAGCTTTAATTGAAATAACAAATATCCGCTTTAAGGCGAACGATCACGGAGGCACAATCATTGTTGATGCAAATCGAGCAATGAAGTTTCAATCTAGAGTCAATTCCGAAAATCGACAGTTTGTTGTTGAAATTCCAAATTCTAAGCTTCCATCCCGTTTACGACGTCCAATGGTAACAAAAGATTTTCCTTCCAACATTGGTTCCATTGATGCTTATGCATCAGAAAATGGCTTTACGACAAACATTGTTGTTCAGCTGAAAAGTTTGGAAGTGATGCCTTCCGTTCAACCTGAAGGATCATCTCTGTTTATCATTTCCGAAGGTGGACCATCTGATTCTGTTGCCGATGCTTCGACAATTGAATCAAAGAATCCAACTTCGGCGAGTTCGGCTCGCGATCAGCTTTTATCCAGTTCGAATTTGGATGAATTTTTGACACAAAATCAAAAATTTTATGGAAAGAAAATTTCTTTAGAGGTCACAGAGATGGACATTCGAGAGGTTTTCAAAATATTGATGGATGAAAGTGGAGTGAACATGGTTCTTTCCGATGAAGTGAAAGGGACTATTTCATTGAAGCTGCGTGAAGTGCCTTGGGATCAAGCTTTGGTTGTGATCATGCGAACGAAGAAGTTAGGGTACACTCGTCAAGGAAGTGTGATACGGGTTGCAGCCTTGTCTGATTTAAGAGCCGAAGAAGATGATGCAAGCAAAGTGGCACTTCAAAGAAAGAACAACGCGCCTTTAAAGGTAAAACTGATCCCCATCAGCTATGCTAAAATTGATGAACTTGCGAAAAATGTTCAAACAGTTCTTAGTGAAAAAGGTAAAGTCATTATGGACTCGCGCACAAGCAGTCTGGTTTTGACGGATTTAGAAGAATACCTTCAACGGGCTGAAAAGTTGATTCAAAGTATTGATACTCCCCCCATGCAGGTGTTGATTGAAGGCAAAGTGATTGAAGCTCGCGAAACTTTCACGCGCAACCTGGGATTAAGTTGGAGTGCATCGGGCAGCAAAATTGATATGGGAACAGGGCCGAAGGGGCCTCAGTCAGCGCAGCCAAGTTTGCGAGTCAGCCCTGGAACAAGTACAGCCACCATGGGTTTGAATTTAACTATGGGAACCTTGGATGTCTTGGGTGATTTGAGTGCTGCATTGACTCTGAATGAAAATGAAGGACTTGTGAAGGTGATTTCGGCTCCTCGGGTTGTGGCGATTCATAATGAACCTTCAAATATTTTACAAAACAGTCAGGTTCCTTTTTTGAGCACGACCACAGATCAGAATGGTCGTGAAACACGTTCTGCGAATTTTAAAGAAGTGAAACTTAGTTTGGATGTTGTTCCTCAAATTACGAATGATGGTTCCGTGATCATGAAAGTGAAGGTCAACAGAGACTTTTTGGGTTCTGTTGTGGATTCTCAAACTCAAGCACGCCCTGTGAATTCACGATCGGTTTCGACACAGGTGCTTGTTCGGAATGGGCAAACCGCGGTGATTGGTGGAATCTATCAAAGTGATGTCAGTGAAGATGAAACAAGAGTCCCTGGTTTAGGAAATATTCCTGTGCTGGGATGGTTGTTTAAAAATAAAAATCACGAAAAAATCAAATCGGAACTTTTGGTTTTCTTAACACCTCGAATTTTAGGAACATTGGATAGCAATCCCGCTCTTCATTCTAAAGCTGAATCGACGGATAGCGGAGGATCCTTATGATCTGCATTCCTTTTTTTGATCGCCAAAAAACGCTTTCCTGGATGTTGATACTTTTGCTTGGTTTGGTTTCTTGTGGAAAAAAACAAGATGCTCTTTTGACTTTGACGATATCCAATCCGAATACAGGGGCGATGATTCCAGCGACAGCCAGATCTTGTCGACAAACCATGGGGCTGGTAGATGCAATCACTCCCGAACTGGCAAAAAATTATGCTCAGTTTGGATATTTGAATGTTGTGTGGAAGGGAACAAAAAACTTAACTCCTTTGTATCTCACGGTGACTTTCACTTCGGGCCCTTTTGCGCAAACGAATTATACGGCAACTTTGGCAGGAGATGAATTACGTGCTTTATTTATGGGAGCCACGGATTTTGATTCTACGTCGGGCGTTTTTTCTGTTTCCAGTACTTTAGGTTCGACGGGATCAACGGGACTTTGCAAGTTGATTGTGGGCGGTATCAACGTTCAAAAAACCAATGAACCCTTTCAAATCATTGGAATGGTAAAAATGACGGCTGTGACTCAAGATGACGGAGGAAATGACACCGTTGTGACGGGTTATGGTAACATAAAACTTGTCAACTCGGGCTTCTAGACCTAATTTGCCTGCATGGATTTATTGCAGGCTCAAGATTCTTTTCAACAACCCCTCGCAGATCGTTTACGTCCAAAAAAGTTTGAAGACTTTTTTGATCAGGGTTTGATTTCTCAAAATCATTCTTGGCTTCGTCAGGCTGTGAAGGCCGGTCGTATTCCCCATTTGATTTTATGGGGGCCTCCAGGGACAGGAAAAAGTTCTTTTGCACGTTTGCTGAAGGAAACTCCAGGATATGAGTTTCTTTTAGTCAATGCCATGGATTTGGGAGCCAAAGAAATTAAATCCGTGTGTGAAGAGGCTGAAAAGAAAAAGCAGTTGTATCAACAAAGAACTCTCTTTTTTGTGGATGAAATTCATCGATTGAATAAGGCTCAGCAGGAT
>CAZFSX010000090.1:0-9184 GCA_964522115.1 uncultured Pseudobdellovibrionaceae bacterium
TTCAATTTTTCGGATGGTTTAAATTCAGGATGTCCTAACTCTTCATCATGCAAAAGCTCTGGTTTCTCTTGACGGCGAAAACTTTTTTGAGGGCGAGTATGGGATGAGTCTTTGACTGTTTTTTTTCCGACGTGGGATTTTTTGAAATGATCTTTCTTTGCAGGATGTCGATGCGGTCGATCACCACTGTCTTTGGATTGAGATTTTGAGGATTGATAATCTGCAGGCTCAAAATCAATTTGTCCTAATTCTGGGTTGGCATCAGCAACACGGATTTGAATTTCATCACCAATGGAAAAAGTTTTTCCTCCGCGACCCACACGAAGGCAAAGATGTTCTTCATCAAACACCAATTTTTCTTTAGAAAGCTTTTCCAGTCGAATTAATCCATCTACTTCAAAGTGACGAAGTAAAACAAAGACGCCGAATTTTGTGACAGAACTGATCATTCCATCAAAGGTTTCTCCAATATGTTGCTGAACAAAGCGTGCTTTTTTGATGGATTCAAATTGACGTTCTGATTTGGTCGATCTTTGTTCACAGGCAGACAGCATCACACAAGCTGTTTGCAAACTTTCTTCGCCCATAAGGCGATAGGGTGAGTTCTTCAATATTTGATTTTTAACCAATCGATGCACAATCAGATCTGGGTAACGACGGATAGGGGATGTAAAGTGAGTGTAAAACTCAAAACCCAATCCAAAGTGACCAATGTTTTCTGTGCTGTATTTTGCCTGAGCCATAGATCTTAAAGTTAAAATATGCAAAACCTTTGCTTCAGGTTTTCCCTCAAACTGTTCAAGAGCTCGGGTTAGTTTTTTCTGAAGTTTACCACCCTCCATGCGAACTTTACCGCCAAAATTATGCAGGTAACGTTCCAGCATTTGGATAGCAGTGGCTTTCGGCTGGTCATGAATACGATAGACGGCAGGGATATTTTTGGAACTCAAAAATTTTGCCACAGCAACATTGGCTGCCAACATCATTTCTTCAATCAGACGATGGGCAAACAGACGTTCAGATCGAATCAGATCGACAGGATTTCCAGCGGCATCCAACACGATTTCCATCTCTGGAATTTCTAAATCCAAAGATCCTTCGCGGAAACGTTTCGCCATCAATATTTTAGCTAAGTCAGCTGCTTTTTTAATGTCATCTTCGACTTTGGCAAATTTCACAAGGTGGTTACCATCCACAATTTCTTGAGCCTCGCCATAAGTCACTCGGGCCTGACTTTCAATGACAGCTTCGTAGAAATCGGATCGCAACATTTCCCCATGAAAATCAAAATCCATTTCAGCCACAAGAGCCAGCCGAGGAACATGGGGTTTCAAAGAACAAAGTTCGTTGCTTAATATTTCAGGCAACATCGGAACAACATAATTTGGAAAATAGACAGAGGTTCCTCGTTCATAGGCATCTTGATCCAGGGCTGTTCCAGGTTTGACATAATGACTGACATCAGCGATGGCCACGTAAAGCCGAAAGCCATGAGTCTGAGACTGAACATAAATGGCATCATCAAAGTCTTTCGCCGTAGATCCATCAATCGTTATTAGATTGAGATTGCGAAGATCTCTGCGTCCATGAAAATCTTTCTCATGAACTTCGTTGGAAAAATGTTTGATTTCCTGCAGTGTTTTTGAAGAAAATTCCACGGGGATATTGTGGGCATGTAACACACGCTTCACATCGTTCAAGGGATCAAGTCCATTCCCTATCACATCTTTGATTTGGCCTTGAAACTCTTGTCCATCTTCAGGGTACTTCGTGATATCTGCTGCAACAAGGTCACCTGTTTTTGCATTCATGGAACTGGTTAAAGGTATCTTTAAGTCAGAACCCCAACTTCGATTTTCATCTTTGATAAAACCATGTGTGGAGTTCTGTTGATAAAAAATTCCAACGACGGATTTCGTTCCGCGAGATAAAATACGTAAAATTTCACCATGAAATCGATCGCTTCCTTTTTCAGCAAAAACTTGAACCATCACACGATCATTCGTCATGATATTTTCCATGGAATGCTTGGGAATGTAGACATCGGCATGTTCGTGATCGTCAGGGATAAAAAAACCGAATCCGTCGGGATGGCGCTTGATAAAGCCTTGTAGAAATTTAGTTTTTTGTTTCATTCTTTTTGTAGACTCCTTAGTCAACAATCAGAGGTTAACATACTTTCGATGAATCACGAATCAATTGCAGTGCGTAATACATTCATCCTTTTTCGTTGATCTCTTTCAGAGGTCCCCTTACGCTTTTTAAAAAGGATTTGGATCAAGAAGATCAAAACAACAACGAAAGGATACGAAATGAAAAAAACAACAGTGATGGCAGCAGCTCTGTTATCATCCGCAACAGCAATGGCAAGTTTGAAGGTTTCAGTACGTTCTGACTATGTCAACGGCGGAGAATATACAAACACCAGCAACACAAAAGTTGGATCAACTTCTCTATTGGTACCAAACTTGGCTGAAATTGATTTTGGATCTAAAATCAGCGATGCAGAAATTAAAGGTCGTTTGAATTTACGTGAATACGATGTCGTTTCCAGTACACCAGTGATGACACCCGATAAATTTGTTCACTACATTTATATCGTGAAACCACTAGGTGATTTTACAGTCAGTGCAGGTAAGCTTGAAACAAGCACGGGTGGTTTTGAAGCAGCACGAGTTACTGCTGCAGATACATATTTAAGATCATTGGCTAATGGTGGAATTAAAGCTGGTAATGGAATGGCAGTATCTGCAAACCCTGCAACTGGTGCAGATTATTCAGCTTTGGCTACTCCAGGGAATGCTTCAGGTGTTGCAGCAGCTTACACAGTGGGCGATCATATAGTGAAAGTTCAAGTTCAAAATGCGACAAACTCTAACACTGCTACTGGAAACAAACGCCGTCATAATATTGGCGTGAACTACACAGGTTCTTTTGCTTCCAAAATGGTTGCAGTGAATCTAGGTTATATTGCAGGACATACTGATACCTCAAGTTCAGAAAACAACGAAACATATTTAAATGGTGGCGTTGCTTTGAATATGGGATCAGTAGGTGTTGAGTTGGATTACTTATCAAATAAAACAATTTCAACGGCAACAAATGCAAAAGCAAGCTCTGTAACTTCCATCGTTGCAGAAGCTCGTTACAAATTGGGTGCAATCACTCCAATTCTTAAAGTTGAAAGCTCTGAAAATCAGTTGAATGAAGATGCAGCAACAGCTGGATCTTTCAAACGCACTGGTTATGCAGTTGCTGCTGAATTTGTACCTAAAGAAGGCGACAATTTCCGTTACCATGTTGCTTATGCAGGTGTATCTGATAAATACGGGCAAGCTGGTTTGGCAAACGACACTGTGAAATACAATCAAATTATCGTTGGTTTTAAATATACTGGCGATATTTTGAAATAGTTTTCACAGGAAAAAGTATTACAATTTTTCAAAACCTCACAGGCTTTATAGTTCTGTTGTTCGCTATGCAGCGCTGCTAATTGGGCGCTGTTTCTAAATGTCTAATCAGGAAAGCAGCATATAATGGTTTTAGTTGATATTTGTTAATCCTAATTTGGGCAGTTTCATAAGTATTTTATGCCACAGTCCTAAAATTATATCGAAGGATTGAATTGGCGCAAAAAAATCAACTAAAATCGTTAGAGCTCCAAAATTGGTTTCAAGGAAGAAGGTCCTATTCTTATAAGATCAAGAGGGGGCTCATTAAATACCGATAGCTAAATAGAACAAAGCAAGTCAATTCGTAACGCCGAGACTCCCTCTAGTTATTCTTTTGGTTCTGATATTTTTCCATTGACATTTTTTTGTGAAAAATTCGGTTCCTAAAAGTTAAAATTAGAAAAGCAAAAACTTTCACAAGGGAAAAATGAATCAACAAGAGTCAACGCCATAAAAATGAAATTCTTCTGAAAAAATATATCAAAATTTTTTAGACCATAGAAGAGTTTAAGTCCTGGCTCATCCAGAGAAGCTTTGACTTCTTCAATAAGTTCAATAAAATCACTTCTGAGGCTTAGCTTGAAGTCATTGTAGGCGATGATAGGGTGTATTATAGAAAATATGTTGAAAAATAGTTGTTTTGTGCTGTTGACATTTTCAATATTAATCAGGGTGGGTTGTCTTCTTGGGGGCGCTTGTAATTATTTGGAGCGCGTTAATCAGTATTCTGGGTTTCATGTAAGTTCGCAGTCGGTGGCTAATTATCTAGATAAGGATCAGTCTTCAGGTGAAGGTAGTGAATTTTCTGGTTACAGCCAGGCGGGGTGTTGTCGTCTTGGTGGTTGTTGCCATTATATGGCGGAAGATTATTCATCAAATGATCTTTTTGTTTTTATGTATGATTTTGTCGCTTATAAGCTTCTTGTTCCCGAGTCTCCTCATCTTGAGGGACTGAAACGTCCTCCTCGTCAGTCCTAAACGCACACATTTTAATGATATATCTAGACCAATGGTTTGTGGTGATCTGTCATTTTTTGATGTCCTTGTATTCCAGAACGAAAATACTGATGTTAAATAACAAGTTTAATTTAGGAGAAAATTATGAAAAGATGTCTTACCGTTATTGCCTTCCTGGGATTTTTAACTTCATATTCTTTTGTCCTTGCGGCGGAGGGTGAAGATCAACGATTTGATCCCAAGCCAGTCAAATCTGAGCCTGAAATCGTAAAATGGGTTGGGAATGTAAAAGATGAAGTTGTAGATCACACAACTGAACACAAGCATGCACTTAAATTCGTAAAAAAGGGCGACAATGAAGAATTTGACATCGTCGACAGTCCTGAGCTCGTAAAGCTTCATCATGAGACAGAGAAAAACTATCTCATGGAGATCGAAGCTGAAAAAACTCCCAGATTCCTTTTCTGGGGAGGCAGTCTTATCGTGAAGAAATATAAGGTCCTTGAAGAAACGGCTTCGATTCCACATTTTGACTCAATTGAGAGAGCTTCAGGTATACGCAAATTCCGAGATGGTAGACTTTGAATACAAAAAGACTAAAGAAGGGGCTTTATTATAGGCTCCTTTTTTTAAAAAGGAGCGATTGTGTACATAGGTTATAATATATTAATAGGTATTCCGATTATCTTAGGTGTTCACGCAGCCCTTGCTTCTCAGGCATGCGATTCATTTAACACTCCGAAAGACGTTTTAGAGTGTGCGCTTGATTTTCATCCTGATCTTGTCCGTGGAAAGGGCTCATTGAAACAAGCCGATTCTTTGGGTGATCAAGCCGCGCAAAGGCCGAATCCTGAACTTAGCGCCAGAAGCCTTGTGGGAAAGAATGAGGGAGAGAGCATCACGGGCCACGAAATAAATTTGGCTCATACATTCGAACTTGGTGGAAAGCGCTCCGCCCGTATTGACAAAGCAAATGCCGAGAAAGATCAAATTTCGTCTGAGTTTTTGAAGACGAAAGAGGAAGTTTACATTTCGATTTCAAAAATCCTTTATCGGATCCGCCAGGTTCATGCCGAAATTAGAACCATAGATGAAGCACTTGACACCTTTGAGAGAATCCAGAAGCAATTCAAAGTTAGACCTCGCTTGGCTCCCGAACAGGAAGTGTCCCTTAGTGTTTTTCAGCTCGCTGAAGGTGACTACAAACTAAGAAAGGCCACCCTGGAATCAGAAGAAAATGCTTTAGAGAGAAGTGTTGAAGTCGCAATTGGTAAAGAGTTTCCACACAGTAAAGAATCACTTCTTCCTCCGCCTCAGAAGAGCTGGCCTGACCTACAGGTCGGAAGCGGCGAATTCAGAGGATCCGACTTTAAAGTTGCGGTTTCGGAATTGAAGAATGCTCAAGCGGAAATGGAGATTGCAAAGGGCGCATCTTGGCCGGATTTAAAATTAGGCCCTTCCCTTCAATCCCAATCACAGGGGTCGAATCAATATCTCACCTATGGTGTGAATCTTACTCTTCCATTGCCTTTATATCAGGCTAATGGAGGCGGACGCGCTGTAGCAGCTGCAGGTCTTATGAGGGCCGAACAAAGCCTAGAGTTGAGAAAGCGTGAGTTGGGTCAACAGCGGAAAATGCTATTCAATCAGTATCAGAAGTCATCCAAGGCTTTGAAAGAATCTGTTTCTCTTCCTGACATTGAAAAGAAACACAAGAGCGTCGAGCGTCAATTTGAGCGAGGAGTGATCTCTAGCTCACTTGTGATCGAGGCGCATAGACAGATGGTCGATTTCACGAAAAGTCAAAACGAGCTGGAACTTAACGCCCTTGAGTCTTTGTGGAGATTGAAAGCTCTTGATGGCTCTTTGTTTGAATAGAGTTAGCAAATGAATTGGAGAATCAAAATGAAAACCCTTTTAAGGAGAAAAAGATGAATCAAAAAATTGCGATCCTAGTTGCAACGCTTGCACTGGTGTTCTCGAACAACTTCGCTTTAGCCCATGGAGATGATGACCATGAACACGAAAAGAAACCCAAGACCAAACAAGTCGACAACAAAAAGAAAAAGCCCAAGCAAAAAGCCCACGAACATAAAGAGGGTGAAAAACATGATGAAGAAGATGAAGGGCATAAAGATGGTGAGCCTGGCCATGATCACAAAAAAGAGGGCGCAAATAATAGTGGACACGGCGATTTTCATGGCGAAGAGGCAGAAGCTAAAAACGTCGGTCCAGAAAAAGGCATCACATCTTTTGATGAAGATACTGGATTTAAAATGTCAGCTGAAGCCCTCAAGACATTTTCTGTAGAAAAAATAGCGTTAAATGGCACAGGTCCTTGGACAGTTCCCTCATCATCGCTTCTCATTACTAATGAAGACAAGAGTGTCTATCGTGTTCGTAACGAAATTTTTAAGCGAATCGATATAATCGTTGTAAGTAAAAATAATTCCCAGGCAGTTATTCGATCCGAGGAGCTCCATGCGGGTGATAGTTTGGTTACGAAAGGTGTTGGAGATATTCGAGTCGCAGAAGTGGACGTTACAAGCGGCGAAAACGGACACAGCCACTAATAACAAACTGGAGAGAAGAATATGATGAATTCGATTATTCGATTTTCTGTTTACAATAGAGGGGTTGTTCTCGTCTTCACTCTTCTTTTGGTGATCGCAGGAATCTATACATTCAATAGCTTACCTATCGACGCGGTTCCTGATGTCACGAATAATCAGGTTCAAATCAATACTGTGGTTGAAGGACTGGCTCCAGAGGAAATTGAACGAACAATAACCTTCCCAGTCGAGTCCTCAATGAGAGGAATTGCCGGTGTAAACCAAGTAAGATCCATAACACGCTTTGGTCTATCTCAGGTAACGGTCGTTTTTAAAGATGAAATCGATATCTATCGCGCCAGGCAATCGGTGTCTGAAAGGCTTCAAGGTGTTACTGGAGACTTACCGAAAAACGCGAAACCACAGTTAGGCCCAATTTCAACGGGTTTAGGTGAAATCTACCAGTATGTTATAGACTACGATAAAATTGAGACCGATGAAACGGCCCGAATGAAACAGCTTATGGAGCTGCGGGCTATTCAAGACTGGTTTATTAAGCCTCGCCTTCTAACAGTCGAGGGCGTTGCCGAAATTAATTCTACTGGTGGATTTGAAAGACAGTTTCACGTCAAGCCTGATCCAGCAAAAATGGCTCGATACGGATTTCACTTCAAAGAAATTCTCGATGCACTAGAGAACGCCAATCAGAACGTGGGTGGCGGTTACGTTGAACAAACAGCTGAACAGTTTCTTATTCAAGGGATGGGAATTTTTCAGGGTACAAAAGATATCGAAGAAGTACCTGTAAAATCTCTTGAGACGTTTAAGACTATCACTATTGGAGACATTGCCAAGGTTGAACTTGGTAAAGAACTTCGAACTGGTTCAGCAACATTTAACGGCCAAGAGTCGGTGCTTGGCACAGTCATGATGCTCTTAGGGGAAAATAGCCGGACCATTTCAATTCGAGTAGATGAGAGAATCAAAGAAATATCTAAGACACTTCCTGCCGGTGTAAAACTCACGACAGTATATGATCGCTCGGAATTGGTGAATGCGACACTTGGCACCGTTGAACATAACCTGATGACCGGTGCTTTTCTTGTTGTTGTGATCCTGCTTTTACTTGTTGGCAACTTTAGAGCAGCATTGATTACAGCGATAACTATCCCGGTCACACTACTCATTACATTCTTAATCATGAAGCCGCTTAATATCTCTGGAAATCTGATGAGCCTTGGAGCTTTGGACTTCGGGATTATCGTCGATGGTGTGGTTATTGTTGTGGATAACTGTGTGAGACGTATTCAGGATAAGGTCAGAGAAGTTGGAAGAAAATTAAGCGGCGAAGAAATTAAAGAATTGATTGCCGATGCGACTATTGAAATCAGGCAAGCAGCAGGATTTGGACAGCTCATTATCGTAATCGTATTCCTGCCGATTTTTGGTTTGGTTGGTATCGAAGGCAAAATGTTTAGACCGATGGCAGCAACCTTTGCTATCGCGGTATTTGCCGCCCTTATTCTTTCTTTTACCACGGCTCCTGCGCTCGCAAGTCTCCTTCTCTCCGGGAATATCAAGGATAAAGAGCCGAAGGTCATGCAATGGCTTAGAAGTTGGTATGAAAGTTCTTTGGCCTTTTCGTTGACGAGAAAAAAACTCGTCATGGTAATTGCTGGAGTTTCGGTTGTTGTTGGCGGAGTTTTATTTGCTATTTTGGGTGGAGAATTTCTACCTCAACTCAGCGAAGGCTCTTACGCCTTTCACATGATTAGACCAGTGAATGTTGGGATTACCAAATCGGTTGAATTCCAGAGGAAGGCCGACGAAATCGTCAAATCCTTCCCTGAAGTAAAATGGACTTTTTCGAGAATCGGCACCAGCGAAGTCGCAACCGACCCTATGGGTGTGAACGTCTCTGATAGCTATATTATGTTGAAAGATAAAAGTGAGTGGCCAAAGGAGAAAGAGGGTCGACGTAGAACAAAAGAAGAGCTAGTCGGAGAGATCATCGCGAAGCTTGAGAAATCCCTTCCTGGCATGCGATATCTCGCAAGTCAGCCAATTCAGATGCGCTTTAACGAGTTGCTCGAAGGAACACGAGCTGACGTGACGGTCAAAATCTTTGGACCCGATCTCAAAACTTTAGTCGAGCTGGGGCAAAAACTTCAGGGGATCATCTCCAAGGTTCCGGGCGCGGGAGATGTTGAAGTCGACATCGCA
>CAZFSX010000091.1:0-4327 GCA_964522115.1 uncultured Pseudobdellovibrionaceae bacterium
AAAGAACGAAACAATCGAATATATTCTTCAGCCGGTATTGACAGCAATGGAATATTTTTTTCAAGCTTCATGGGATCCAGATTTTTTAGCCAAAATGCTGACCCTTCCAGATGAAGAGTATTTTGTCCAACAACTTAGATCGATGAATGTCTCATGGATTCATCAAGCTTATCAGAAGTTAGAATCCAGCATTGGTCAAAAGTTTGAAAATGAACTTATGGCGATCTATTCAAAATACCATGGTAAAAACAATGAAAGTAAAGACCCAAAAGTATTTGGGCAACGACGTTTAAAAAACAAAGCTTTGGAAATTTTAGCTTCAACTGCAAAAAAAGAATATGAAGCTATGGCTCTTCGTCAATATCAAGAAACCAACTTGATGACAGATAAAATTGCAGCTCTGTCTATCCTTGTGGATAAAGACCCTGAAACATCACGTACTTGCTTACAAATGTTTTACCAGGATTGGAAAGATGATGCTGTTGTTTTAAATAAATGGTTTGCCATTCAAGCACTGGCTAAAACTCCACAAACCTTTGAACACATCAAGAAGTTATGGGATCACCCAAGTTTTCAAGTTAAAAATCCAAACAATGTCTATTCCTTGATGGGACGTTTTTCAAAAAATCTGTCCTGCTTTTTTGGAAGTGGTTCTGAAGTGTACGTTTGGGCTAAAGATCGCATCTTACAATTGGATGCACTGAACCCACAAGTCGCGGCAAGAATGGCGGGATGTTTTAACTTATGGAAAAAACTTCCTAGCAAGGAACAAGATATTATTCAAAAGCTTCTGAACGAAATGCTTGAAAAAGATTTATCGCCAAATACCAGAGAAATTCTATTACGATGTTCTCAAGCTTTGAATTGATCAATCCGAAAATTTCGCTGACAAAATATCCGTCCCATCAATCGTGATATTGATGGGACGCTTTTCTTTTTGTGATTTTTGAAGACGTGTTGCAATCAAATCTTTGTCTTTCGTATCTGATTCAATATTAAAAAGACCTTTTCTTGTTTGAAATTTAACTTGATATCCATCATTAATGGGGCTCAAAACAAGAACAATGTCGATAATTTCTTCTTTTTGACTTTCAAATATCTGAGTATTGATCGATGATTTTTTAGGATGAGTTTCAGCACCATTGACTCGTGAAATAACCAAAGGAATCCCGACTAAAGTCAGAATGGTCCATCCTATATTACGCGCTAAAAATGATTTTTCTTTTTTGTTTTCCATAGAAAACATTCTTCGCTAAACTTGAGATTGGGTGAAGACTTTTCTGTAAAACAAAAAAAAACATGACCAACGACTGGGCACGATCACATCAGTCTAAACTCAGTTCATATTATCTAGCTGGAATAAAAGATTTTGGACGATTTTTTTGAATCCACGAACAAACATATCCTGACGAATCATCATTCAAAGATAGAATCTCTATACCAATCCCCTGCGGTAATTCTCCGTTTACTTCGGGACGAATCCAACGGATGATACCAGTCCCTTTCAAGGATGGACCTTGAGAACATTGCAAATGAAACTGAACAGTATCTTGAATCCGGAATGTTCCTCGTTCTACAGCAAGAAAAAAACCACCACGTCCAATTGAAAATAATTGTTTTTCTATTGCTTGATCAAGACTGACAAATTGAATATCAATATTCTTTCTGTCAATCGATGCAGGTAATTTTGCCCATCTATTCTTGGGATCTTCCAAATGCCTTGAAACAGCTTCACGAATAATTTCAAGATTGAAGGGTTTTGTAAAAAAACCTTCAACTCCTAAGTCATAGGCCTCGAAATTCGAAATATCGGCAAATCCTGTGATCATGGAAATCACTGGATGTTCAGCATTCAGCTCCAAAACTTCTTTGGCAAGGGTGACACCATCCCCTCCAGGCATACGAATATCTGTCACGACAGCATCTATCCGCTTTGACTTCACGATTTCCAAGGCTTCCTTACCATTTTTAGCTTCGACAACCTGGGCGCCTTCGAACTCAAACTCATCTTTCAAAATTTCACGCAAGTCAGGCTCATCATCCACAACCAGGATTACTCGGTCTTTGAACATCTGTGTCCTCCGATACAAAATAAGTATGACAAAGGACAAAATCTTTGGGGAGATTTTTTTTAAAATTATTTTTTTGGACCAGTTGTTTCGTATCTTGATCTCTTTCCAAGTCTATGACAGCTTCGTTGGCAAGAGAGTTCGATAATTTCTAAAGATTGGATCAAGATGCGAATCCTTGTTGTTGAAGATCAAAAGAAAATTGCCTCTTATTTGCAAAGTGGTTTAGAAGCCTCTGGCTATGCTGTTGACTGGGCCGAAAGTGGTCCAACCGCTGAAATTCTAACCGCTGATCATGAGTACGATTTAATTTTAATGGATGTTATGTTACCTGGACAATCAGGTATGGATACAGTTCGACACTTACGTCGAGATGGTTTTCAAGGCCCTATTCTGATGCTCACCGCTCTTTCAACAACGAAGGATAAAATTCAAGGACTGGATGCCGGCGCAGATGATTATATTACGAAGCCCTTTTCTTTTGATGAATTGCTGGCCCGTGTGCGGGCTCTTTTAAGAAGAAGCAGTCCCTACCAAAACCAACTCAATCATCAGTTGCAATTTCTAGATTTAGAAATGGATTTGACTCAAAGAAAAGTTCGTCGCCAAGGTCAGGAAATCAATTTAACAACAAAGGAATTCGCTTTGCTGGAATATTTTATGCGAAATCCTGAACGACCTCTGACCCGATCACAAATTTCCGAACATGTTTGGAATATGCAGTTTGATTCCGACAGCAATGTGATCGACGTCTATATAAAAATGTTACGTAAAAAAATAGATGCTCCATTTGAAAAAAAACTGCTTTGCACCCTTGTTGGAACAGGCTACGCTTTGAAAGATAATTCTTCCGAAATGCTTCGCAAAGCGAAAGACGAATGAGATTACCAATCCGTTGGAAATTGACAGGTTTATTTATCTTAATTTTTGGTGCTTCGATCTTAACGACCAATTTAATTGTCTTCCACTTACGCAGTACCAATCTTCAAGAAGAATTTGATGATGCACTTTTTAACTATACTGTGGATATTTTTAACTCCATCTCATTGGATGCCCAAGGCGATCTAAACGTCAATCCACTTCAGTTTGATCGTAATAAAATTTACCCATTCACTTTAGGTACAGCTCTGATTCAGGTCCGCAATCAAGATGGAAATGTCCTTGAACAAATTGGGAACTTTGGCACCTACACTTTTCCCTACAAAGAAGTCTTTATGGAAATCCACCAAGGTAAAGAATCGTTCTATCAAACACTGGATAACGTCCATGAACTTCCAGATCCCGAGGCTGAATCTTACCGTTTAATCAGCATTCCTCTTGATACTGGACCAAAATCTAGATTGATTTTACAAGTCGCTGTTCCTCGAACTTTGTTAGAAAATCAACTTCATAGTTATCGACAACTCTTGCTTGGTGGAATTCCTTTCATTCTTTTAGTTGCTTCTATTTCTGGAATTTTCCTGACCGGAAGAGCGATGAGACCTGTTGCCGATCTGACAAAATTAGCACAAAAAATTTCTCCGACCCATCTTTCAGAACGTATTCTTGTTCCTGATGCGCAGGATGAAATTCGTGATCTGGCTTTGACCTTCAATCAAATGTTGGATCGCATTCACAAAGCCTTTGAAAGTCAAGAACGCTTCATTGCCGATGCCTCTCATCAGCTGATGACTCCCTTGACGACGATGAGATCAGCGATCGAAATTGAAATGATTAAATCACCTGATTCCAAATGGTTAAAATCACAACTTCAAGAAGTGGATCACCTTGTTCATATCGTGAAAGACATGCTTCTTTTAGCTCGAGCCGATGCGGGAGTCACACCCTTAAATTTGGAAGTGGTAGTTGTGAATGAAGTGGTCACAGAATCCATTCGACGATGTCAGGACCTGGCTTCGCAAAAGCATATTCAATTGGATCTTCAAATTCTTCTGCCTGAAGACCAGCTCGAATTCCCAACCGTCAAAGCAGAACGAGAACTGTTGGTTCAAGCCATTCGCAACTTGATTGAAAATGCCATTAAATACTCTGCTGAAAACACCCTTGTCAGAATTGAAATATCTCAGGATTATCATCATGTTCAAATACGAATTCAGGATCAGGGACCTGGGATCCCCACTCAAGATTTAGAAAAAATCTTTGAACGCTTTAGCCGATCCAGTCACACTTCCAAAACTCAAGGATTTGGTCTAGGCTTAGCCATCTCTTGGCAGATCGTCAAAATGCATCAAGGACAACTCAGCATTCCTTCCACATCC
>CAZFSX010000091.1:4337-5630 GCA_964522115.1 uncultured Pseudobdellovibrionaceae bacterium
ATCTCTTGAATGTCGGCGCAGATGGCATGGAGATCGAAATTGAACTTCCGCGCAGCGTTTAAATCAAGCCCCTGGCCAGATGAATTTTTTTTCATCTGGCTTTCATGCGCCTTTTAGATCTTTGCTGTAGATTAAGGTCATCGACAGACGTCGAAACAATAACCACCTGGAATTATTTCAGGTCCATATAAGGAGGATTTATGAAATTAACATCTATCATCGCGACTGTACTTTTCGCATTCGTTGCTTCTGCTAATGAGCCTGCGGCTCCAGCAGCTCCAGCGGCTCCAGCGGCAGCACCTGCTGCTGAACAAAAAGCAGCTCCAGTAAAAGAGAAGAAAGCAAAAAAAGAGAAAAAAGCAAAAAAACAAGAAGAAGCTCCAAAAGCAGCAGAAGCTCCAAAGGCAAAGTAAGCTGACCCAGTAAAAATTCCCATCAAAGGAATCTTTACTCGATTTTCAGGGGGAGTTCATTTAAACGTAAAGAATGAATGAACTTCGCCAAAACATTCGACCGCTGTCATGGATATTGCTTTTTTTCTATATCGTCACAGCGGTCGGTTTTTCTTTCAAACCCAATATCCCCAATGCATTGTTGGTGATATTTGTTGATCGTTTATCCGAGATTCTGAAAAAATGGGCTGTCCAAAAATGGATTCAATCCCAGCCTGAACTTCAAATTTTTTTTCAACCAAGTTCCGATATTCTTCAAAAGGTGCAATCCCTGACCGAAACAGCGAAGGTTCAATTTATTATGGAAGCCCGAAGACTTCCTCAAAGATGGGCTATCGCCAGTTTCTTTGTTTGCTACATCAAAGCCATTCCCGCCATTTTTGTGATTTTATTCATCTGGCCCCATGCTCGACCTCTTGCTTTTGATGCCGTACTTTTGCTGACGATACTTTCTCTTTGTTACACCTATTTTGCGGGAATGATCTACATTGAAAGCCATCGCTTTCTGACACAGCTGCTGGAACAAGTTCATCAAAAATGGAATTGGTCGAAGGCCTTTCATATTGTCAGTCATCAAGAAACTTCTTTCCAAGTTCACCATGTTGAAAAAATCATTGTCGGAAGCATTGTTTGTTTGGGTCTTATTCTTCAATCCCTACTTCTTTACCCCTTATCCAAGTCCCTACCTAACACGCTTACCTCGGAATCCGTTGTCTTGAATAACCTCTTTGTAGGCGTGATGACAGCCTTGCTGTACTGGAGATTTCGATCTGTTGCCAATGAACATACGAAAGACGGATTTTTAAAAATCTTTTCGGCGCTACAAAAGCTACAGAAAAAA
>CAZFSX010000091.1:5640-7348 GCA_964522115.1 uncultured Pseudobdellovibrionaceae bacterium
GATCAAGGAATTGCCTTAGACACATCCGATTTCTTAGGTCAGTTTGACTCTATATTCAATGATGTGACCCTTCGTCTTCGACAAACGGAACAAGAACTTTCTCAATGGATTGCTCGCGAGCATGAAAAAAGTCGGTTCAAAGTCCTGGGCGAAATGTCTGCCTTGATCGCCCACGACATGCGAGGCCCCTTAAACACTGGATTATTTTGCGTGGAAAAAATCAAGGAAACTCCGAACCTGATTACAGACAAGCCTGATTACTTGATTCGTCTGGACCGATCCTTGCGACATATTTATCAGCTGACCGAAAGCTTAAGAGACCGACTGAAGGGAAAAGATCATCAGATTGCTTCCTGTGATTTTTGGGACTGCCATCAGAATGTGCTTTATCTTTTAAAAATTCAGTTTTTTGAAAAGGGCTTTGAACACATTGAATGGATCATCGATGGACCCAAAGAATTTATTCTTCCTGTGCATCCCGTGGACCTAACTCAAATTCTGGATAATCTCTATCGTAACAGTGTGCAAAACCTACTAAAGTCCGATATCTTGAAACCAAAAATCATGATTGAGTTAACAAATGATCAAAATCATATAAAAATATCCATCAATGACAATGGCATGGGACTGACGGAAGATCAGTTCCATCAAATGACGGATTTCCAGGTGTTAGGAACGAATTCCTATCAAGGTCTAGGTTTGAAATTAAGCTGTCGATTGGCAGAACAAGTGGGTGGAAAGTTGATGTGGAATCCCAGCTTTTGGGAGCGAGGAACCACCCTTGTTATAGAATTTCCTCGTCCAAAGAATATGGGAGTAGAGTATGCAAGGACGCAAACTGATTTGGATTCTTGAAGATGATATGGATGCACAATTTGTGTATTCAGAAACATTTTCCGAAATTTATAACGTCAAATTTTTTTCAAATATTTCGGATTTCAAAATCCATTTAGATGTTCTGCAAAAATCTACCGACAAAACATCTCTTTTACCTGGACTGATGATTGCGGATTTACGTTTACCTGATGGAAGTTTTTTTCAACTTCTTCAAGATGATCAAATTCGCTCAGCCATGACTTTCCCAATCTTAGTGATTTCATCCATTGATGATGTTGAAATCTTGCAAACTAGCTTTGATCATGGAGTGATTGACTATCTGACCAAACCTTTCAATACACGGGAACTTGTTGTTAAAGTTGAACGCTGGCTTAAAAAGCATACTGTCCCTCAAGCTTTGAAGTCATTAGGACTAGAAATGCAGTCAAATAATTTTCGCATAGTTCAAAAAGATGGAAAATACGTCCAATTAACACCCAAAGAATTTCACATCTTTAATCTCTTCCTTGAAAACGTCAACTTTTCTTGCTGCAAAAATGATATCATCGAAAAAATCTGGGGCGGGACTTTGGTCGGCCATAAAACCCTGGACGTTCACCTTTCCAATCTTCGCAAAAAGATAGAACCCATCAGTCTTGATATCAGTTATCAACCCCCTGAGTTTTACCAAGTGACGTCCTTACGAAGGTAGAACATCGTTGTAAAATGTATCAGTATAGTTTTCTATCAATTCGTCGATAATGAGAATGGAGTTTTAGGGGAGAACCGCAACAGAAAACGCCAGCTAAATGCTGTTCTGATCTTTCTGGGGTTGGCGAGGCCAGTGCGATTTATTCAAAGCAGAAAGTCCGTGCTTTGCTCGAGCCTCGTC
>CAZFSX010000091.1:7358-9156 GCA_964522115.1 uncultured Pseudobdellovibrionaceae bacterium
TTCTGTAACCATCTTCATAAGAAGCTTTGAATTGACGGCAGGGTGTGGGGCGATTCTGATAAATTCCGCACCATGCTTTTTCACCAATGATCCCTCGAAGAGCTACACAACGAGGTTGATGCTTGACTTCAGTTCCCCTCATTGCGCGATGAAAACTATCTAAGTCGACAGTTAAATCCCTTGGAACCTTATACTCCCCCTCGGGTTCAGATTCCCTCCAGTAAAATGCAACACGAAAATAGGAACAACATGCACCACATTTTAAACATGGGTGCCGCCAATCTTTATCTTGATTTTGATTTTTATCTTTGATGGAGCTTGAATTTTGGCCCATGACTCTATCATGAGTCACAGACCACAACTTCAACTAGACAATCAACTTACCAAAGACAAAAACAAGACCTTTGTCGAAGGTAAGAAAGAAACTTTAGTAGTCATCCTCTTCGATGGTTTCGCCGGTGCTTGTTGAAAGACCGCGCACTTCATCGATGTAACTTTGTGCTTCGTCCTCAAATTCAGAATCCGATCCAGAATCATCAATTTCCAATTCTGCAATAGCAGATAAAAAGTCTTTTTCTGATCGAAGATCCTTACGAATCATCTCTAAGAATTTATCAGGATAACGACTTGTCAATTCTTCAACATAACGTTCAAGCTTTCCATCAGCCAAGATTTTTTTACGTACCTGAATTTTCTTCCAAAAAAGCAAATAATGATAACGGCAATAAGCATCGACAGTCGCAATCTGATCACAGTCTTTCACACGGCAATAACGACGACCTTCAGCATCGGTCAAAACAATTTCATCATCATCTTTGGATGAAGGTTTTTCTTCGGAAGTCCAAGTTTTCACCTCAACTTCTTCGTCGACCTCTTCAACCTCTTCAAATTCAGCAAGGTCAGGAATTTCTTCGCTACCCAAAACCTCATCATCAAGAAGATCTGTATCCAAATCATCCACATCATCAGATTTTTTTGGCTTCTTTGTTTTTGAGATATCTTCTTTGACGACAGCTTTCGCTTTAAGATTTTTTACAGATTCACTGGTTTTTAATCCCTTGATGACATCTTTCGCGGAAAGCTTCACGGGAGCAGCTTTCTTTCCATCCTCTTTTTTCCCAGATTCAGGCTTTTTAACTTCAACCTTCTTTGGTTCAAACTTTAAACCCTTCACTGCGGACTTGATGTCCATCGGTTTTTTCACTTCAGCTTTTTTTGAAAAAACTTGCTGTGCAGATTTTTTAGCAACGGAAGAGGTTTCATGCTTTCCACCATGAGCAGGCTTCTTAGAAAAATCTTTCCCATGAGGCTTCTTTTTTGATTTATCCTCAGCGGGTTTTGCCGATTTTTTCATCAGCTCTTTCAATTTATTTCCAAGCTTGGCTTGATCAGGCTTTCCACCTGACTTTTTTGCATCATGTTTTTTGTGTTTCACATTGTGCTTTGCATTATGCTTCATGAATTCTTACCTCAAATCCTGACGGGGAAGTAAAGAACATTTCACCATTTGAAAGCAACTGTCAATATGGAATTTAGCGAAGACTGATCACGCCCTCTTGTGCTCGTAAACGAACTGTGCTCTTTGATTCCGCACCTGCCCAGCGGCCACGGAAATACTTTGCCGCACCATCTTTTTGAATTTTTAAAGGAGGAGGCACTGCCAATTCTCCATCTTGCATAGCCACATTAACCAAACTTCCTGGCTGGACTTGAACCGTCCATCGCCCCGACTGAGATCGACCATGGAACTCAGACTCTCCTGCGCCCTGAAAATAGACATTTCCCTCTTGATTGTTCA
>CAZFSX010000092.1:0-9147 GCA_964522115.1 uncultured Pseudobdellovibrionaceae bacterium
AAGATCAATCGCCAAACAAGATGACGAAGGACCAAGGATCTTTGAAGATCCAACTGGATGCTGTGCAAATCTTTCGGAGTCAGCTGTAAGGAAATGGATTCTCCTAAAAGGCTTTCAAAAACTTGAGGATCTAAGACAATTTTTAACCAAAGTTCAGCATCAGAACTTTTCAGCAAAATGCTTTTTTCATTCCGATCATACACGGGAAGTTTGGAAAGAAGATTCCAATTGTTATTAGAATCTCGAATGCTTTGTGCAAAAAGAAGTTGATTTGCAGGCGTTGTTGTTGGACCTGTGTATTGGATCGCTGTTTCATAGTTTCTTTGGACAACAGACAATTCAAAAGAGGTTCGCTCATCCAAAGCAGATCGTGAACTCGCAAGGCGCTGAGTTTTAAACTTCTGGGTACTAAGAAAATAATCTAAGGCGGTTCCCAAAGATGAAACCATATAATCAGGAAGCCCACTGACTCCAACATTTTGTAGAACTTGGTATGCTAATTGTTTCTGCTGGTGGACGAATTTTTGTAGAAAGGCTTGATCTTGAGCCAAGATCAATTCGGATTTGGAAAAGTTGATTTTTTTTCCCCCGTTTTCAGCAAGAACAAAAAATTCCTCGCAGGAGACTGAATTCTTTGTAGGATTTGCAAAGACGTATTCTGTTGCACCAATCAGAATAAATAAGCACAAGAAGAGTATCTGATTGAAATCAAAAATTTGCTTTTTCATACGAAGAGTCTCCTGTGTTTTTTGTTCTTAATGATCCAACAAAAGAATCTGGTATCAATATTTACTCCAACTCGCGAAGGAAAAATTCTTTGAGGCGACGGCGCTGATCATTTTCAGATCTTTGCAGCAAAGAAAGATGTTGGCTATTCCAAGGAATACCGCTGAGGTTTGCTCGACGTTGCATATTCAACAAACTCCACAGATAGTTATGATGCTGCTGGCTTTTGGACGCGATATCTAAAAGTTTTTGTTGTAGATTATCTACCTGTATGAATTTTTCCTGAGAAACTTCGTGAAAAAAATCTTGATGGACAACTTTATCGATGGCTTCTTTCAATGTGAGATTATGAATCGATGACATGGGGTTCGCAGCTTCGCGAATTTTGATTAAACCTTCATCGATCATTCTGTCCGCCGTAGAAATATTGGGGGCCTGCATCAGTTGGCCAACGATTTGATCCAGAAAGAATTGTTTGGATTGGATGCTTTCAAAAAATGAATCCAGTTCCGCCTCTCCCTGAGGAAGATGTTTCATGTGAATTGGTTCGACCTGGATAAGGTATTCTCGAACGAGTGCACGTCGACCCATCATTTTAACAATCTGTAAATTATGCTGTTGGACTTGTTCGCTAATTTTTTGCATTCCCTGATAAGCTTTGTTGGATTCAGCGGGATTTGCTTGCGACATTGAGTTCAAAAGGGCCGTGATCGTATTTTCTGAATTTTGAAATGCAATTCGCAATTCATTTAAGGTTTTAGCTGATTCCAGGGGGGCGATGATGGAGTTAAAGACATCCCGATGCTTTGATTTAAGTTGACTATAAGGACGATATCTTGAAGGAACCCGTTCTGCATTTCCACGGGATTTCATCAGTTGTTGGTGGTAGGTTGAAAAAATTTCTGGAAAAATAGCATCTAATCTGGCCAGTAAGGCTGAAATTTTTTCTGATTGTTCAGAAAGGAACACCCTGCGTTCGATGCTTGCCTTAGATCTTCGTTCAGAGGTTTCTCTGTAGCTGTCCATCCTGGCTTTTAAATCTTTTGCTGGAATCGCTTTTGAAACAGTGGAAGATCCTAAGGGCGAATTCCCAGAGGCAGGAGTTTTCGTCGTTTCATTATTTGAACTGGGTGTGACCTGTGCTGAAGTTGTGCTGGGCTTTTCGTCTTTTTTTTCAAAGTCATTCATGGGCCATTGATGTCTAACCAATCGAGCATAGGCGGCACGCCAACCTGTGCGATCCATGTTTTCTGGAATATCGATATCCTGCTGTTCGAGTTCCTTAGCCGTCAAAGATGTGATGGCAGAAGGTTCTTGCTGTCCACCGGGGAAGACCTGCGAACAGTTTCGTTCCGTTGCTTGAGCTAACATCGTTGCAAGCACGATTAAAAAGCAAATGATGGGGACCAAAAGCGATCTCATAAAACTCCTTAGAACCATGGGGTCTAAGGGGTTTATCCAAAAGTGCTCGGGGCGTCAATGATCAAGATCGTAAAGGACTTTCTTTCACAACCCACTCTTTGGAAATTTGAATTTTTCCATCCAAAGTCGCACGTAAACGATCTCCGGCATTCAAGGGGCCGACGCCGGCAGGTGTTCCTGTCAGCAGGATGTCACCTGGCATGACGGGAAAGTATTGAAGCACATGTTCCACAAGGAATGCTGCTGGAAAGATAAAGTCTCGGGTATTTCCAATTTGGCGAATATCATTATTGATGGCAAGAGTGATATCTAAGCTATCGAAGTCACTCAGGTCTCGAACTAATTTGAAGTCAGAAATGGGGCAGGCTCCACGGAAGGATTTGGCTCGAGTCCAGGGTTCTCCTTGAGCTTTGGCCGCCGATTGCAGTCGTCTTTCTGTCAGATCCAAGGCGACAGCAGCTCCATCGATACGCAAGTTAGGGCCAAAGCGCAGGGCCAGTTCCACTTCGTGATGAATTTCTTGGGCCCAGTTTGGTAGTTCGATGGAGGATGAAAATTGAGCGCAACTTCCAGCTTTTAGGAAAATCAGGGGAGTTTTAGGGACAGCATTTCCTAACTCTTTTGCATGATCTGCATAATTGCGTCCGACACACCAGATATTTGGAATCATCACAACACCTCTTCCTTAAAAATTAAGCTAAAATTTGACCAAATTTTTCAAGATGCCACAGGCCCTCTTGAACATGAAAGACCATATGAGCAGCAGGGGCCCAGGATTGAAACAGGGGGCTGTGCAAATTTTGATCACAGGGTACGTGGGTCAGAAACTCATCAATCCAATCCATATGACTACAGAAATAAAAAGAGGAACTGGATTTTTCGCAAAACTGAATCCACTTTTGAACACGTGCAGAAAATTGCGCAAAACTTTCCGAAGATTGTCTTTCTAAAAGTTCCGGAGCTAATTTCATTGGGATTTTTAAGTGCGTAGACAATGGCAGCATGGTCTGTTGAGTTCTTTTTTTCGGAGACACAAAAATAGATTGAGGAATGGGTAGCTTTTCCTGCTGAATTTGTTCCAATATCAATGCTGCTTGGCGATGCCCCAGAGCAGAAAGATCAGGATCCGCAGAATGATAGTTTTTATCGCCATGGCGAAATAGAACATATGTCATCGTTCAAAAACTCTACACAAAAAGATTGAGCCCTCCAAAGAAAAAATGTAGGAATGGCTGATTCGAGTCAGGAGAAAAAATGTCGCAATACACGCAAAGAGTTCACCGCTTTGTTTCTAACGATTTTACGGTTCGCGTCGCTGCCGTGAACGCGACCGAGGTTGTTCGCGAAATGCAAATTTTGCAGCAGACTTACCCTTTGCCTACGGTGGCCGTGGGAAGGGCGATGGTGGGGGCCTTATTGATGGCGAGTCATTTTAAAGATGGTCAAAAAATAGGCGTGTATTTTAAGGGGAATGGCCCCATGGGGCATATTTATGCTGAAGCTAATTTTGATGGAAGTGTTCGTGGCTATACGCCTCATCAACAATACCAGCCTGAAAGTTACGATCATCAATTGAGTTTGAAGAGTTCAATTGGGTCTGGATATTTGATCGTGGATCGTCATCAGCCTTTTCAGCGGCAACCTCATCAGGCCACGGTTGATTTGAAGACAAGTGAGATTGGCGACGATATCGCTTACTACTTGCATCAGTCCCATCAAATTCGAAGTATAGTGTCTTTAGGAGTGTATTTAGACAGTTTGGGAAAAGTTTTGGCAGCTGGTGGATTGATTGTCGAAGTGATGCCTGGTGTGGAAGATCAGATCGTCGAAATTTTAGAAAAAAACTACGAAAAAAATAAGGCAGCGATTTCTCCGGCTTTGTTAAGTGGAAAAAATGCAGCAGACTTAGTGGCACCATTTTTAGAAGGAATTCCTTTCACGGAAATCCCTCACGAATATCCTATCAAATACAGTTGTCCATGCACGAAGGATCGAGTTATGGCGGCCATGACTACGTTCGGAGCGGATGGTTTGCAAGAAATCTTAGATGATAAAGAAGACGTTTCCATCACTTGTCAGATGTGTGGTCGTCCTTACGAAATCACTTTAAGCGAAATCAAGGATTTACAATCTTCATTGGCAACAGGAAGTGTTCATTAACTTTGGATTTTGAAGATTTCTTGATTCGTCAAAGGGATCAAAAAGTGTTAGAGTCAGTGCTCAAATTTGATTGAATGAGGTTGACGTGCAAGGATTTTTTTGTCGAAAAAAATTGCATGGATTGATATCTGTGGGATTTTTTTCTGGCCTTTTATTAAGTGTATTTTCAGTTTCCGTTGTTGCTGGAACTGTTTCCAGTTTTCCATCGAAAAAACAAATCAAATGTGATTCTCTTTTTTCTAACTTCATTCAGGAACCGTCTTGGGAAGATGGGACATTATTTCGTCAGCAGGATCTTTCCAAGGATGCCCCGTTGATGATTCAGGATGATTTTTTTCAGACCTCGGAACAGTTTCGGCCTCATCTTGATTATAAAAAACTTTTGCATTCTTTTGAGACTTCTGTGGCTTTGCAAAAGCTTCGTGACTTTAGAGAGCAAATTCAATCCAGGGTAGGAATTTATAAGAGCACCATTCTTTTGGGCGAACCTAGGGCCAGTGTCTTCCCCTTGATTCAGAAAAAAGCGCATCTTGCAGATATAGATGGATTGCGGAAGTACAAAAAAGCCTATGGCTATGAGTTTCATGTGGATGTATCGAAGGACCGTTTTTTTGTCAGTGCCGTGCATTTAGCTTTATTGGATGCTCTTCTTGAAAAAAACCTTCCTGTTTTGGAGTTGTTTTTAGAGCATGATGAATTTCCATTGTCTATTTTGGTTTTGAAGAGATTGAAATACATTTCTATTTCGGCATATTCGTCAAAGGAAGTCTTGTCTCAGTGGTCCTTAGTTCTGCATTTGTATGAAAATAAGGCAATAAAGTTAGTGGAAAAGTTGAAGCCACAAGATGCGTTGTATCCCGATTTGTTAAGTTATTTTGCTGAAAAATGGGTTTTTTCAGATTCTTCGTCCAAAGAGATGGATATTTTTTTAGACCGTATGCTTCAGTCTTTAGATAAATCATCATTAAAAAACCCAGAGGTTCAAAAGTACTTACTGAAATCCTTGCATCGTCTGTTTATTGTTTCTGCACAGTACTCAGTTTCTGATGTGACATTTCAACGCTTGCAAAAAATCTTTCGAAGAATCCAAAACTCAGTTGAACTTCGAAAGTCACGTCATTCAGAACATCAACCCCAGGGAATGTCCTTGCTTTTAGGCGAAGAGGCCTCGGTTCATTTGGGTTACTTAAGTATTGAGTTTTTTTGGGACCAATTAAGGACGGGACACTTTGCTGAAGCAATGAACAATCCCGAATTGTCTCAGCAGTGGATGCGGGGATTTTATTGGATTGCCTTGTACGAAGCTCAAGGATCAAGAATGAAAAATGATTTTATTTCTCTGGGGACAGAGTTCATTCAAAAGAAGCTTGCCAAATCTTGTGTAGAGTGGTTACTACCCCGTTTACGTTAATTACTGCAGAAGGATGGTCAGAGGATGTTGGTGATACTCCGAAGGATTCGGAAATTCATTTTGATGCTAGCCGTATTTTTTTTTACTCCTGTTTTTTCTTCTGAAATTTTGTGTCAAAATCTATTTGTTCAGGATCCCATTCAGCTGCTTGCGGATCAATCTTTGCAGCATTACCGTCAAAATGTTTTAGGGTCTTCATTGTATGAACCTTTGACCTCTACCAAGTTGAAGTATCTGGATGGAATGCTGGAATATCGCCCTTTGGATCCAGTTGAAAAGCAATATCTCCGTGTGCGTGAATGGGAAGAATTGTATATCTCTGAAAGGCATGCTTCAGATGCTTTGGGCTTGCTGTACGACCCCTATTGGCGAAAAGTCAGAGATTTAATTTTCATTCAGTGGGTTAAGGCAGGAATGGCAGATTATCTTTTCCTATTTTTTGATGTGATACCACCAAGTTTAGATCAGATTTATTTGGTTCGTAAAAGCATGAATTTATTTTTACAAAAGATGAAGTCTGTTCGTCGTTTAAAAAAAGATCATATGGAATCTTACCTGAAGATCCGAAAATGGCTCTTGGAAACAGAGATGATGGAACGTTTAGATTTAGAATACCAACTGATGGAAGAGGGGGCTCTGCGCCCAGAATGGCCTTCTTTTGTATCATATCTTGTCCAGCATATTCAGTTGAAAGATATTGATATGTCAGACTGTCAAGCAACATTGAAAAGGCTAACTGCGCGATTAAGACCTATTCAATATCAATTGCCTGAGGTTCGATTGGCTTTGGTGGATGGGATGTATTCTGTTTACGAGCTTTTGCAGCGGGGTGATTTAAAAAAGCGAGAACGTCTTTCATTGCATCAGTTTTTGCAAGAATGGATTTTGTCTTTGCCCACCGGGGCGGTTCAAAACTCAAATTCTCCTCTGGAAAACCTTAAAAAATCCGCAAATTTGAATCAAGATTTGGTAAGTCGAATAGAAAAATTACAATTGTGGTTTGAGCAAAAAAGAAATTCTGTGATCGAATGAAAAATGCCTGAAAGACTTGAAAATAAAGGCTTTCATTGATTCCTCAGAGGGAGGCGCTTGACGGCGCAGCGTTTAATTAACGTAAAATAAACATAAATTAAATTTACTCCAAGTCTAAGAATGATGAAACTGAGATGGATGGAAAAACGTGCATTAACAACGGAGATATCTGTGAAAGTCCTTGTGATTGAAGATGAACAAGAAATTCGTGAATTCTTGGTCGGTCAGTTTATTGATCAGGGCCTGGAAGCGATGGGACTGGAAAGCGGCGATGGAATTATTTCCAAGCTGGAAGCATTCAATCCTAATGTGATTTTATTGGATCAGATGATGCCCGGAAAATCGGGTGCGGATGTGATCCGAGAAATTCGATCCAGTGCAAGGTTCAGCGAAATTCCGATTATGATGGTGACTGGTTTAGATGGGGAATCAGAAAAGGTTCGAGCTTTAGAAATGGGAGCTGATGATTACGTCACGAAGCCGTTCTCTGCACGTGAAGTGATGGCTCGAGCAAATGCTTTGGTTCGTCGTTCATCTGGAGGCCATAAACAACAACAAAAAAATATTTCGATCAAAGATTTGAGCATCGATTTTTCAGCTCATAAGGTTTTGTTGCGCGGTCAAGAAGTTCCATTAACTTTGACTGAATTTAAAATCTTGGGTGAACTGCTTCGCCAATCAGGTCAGGTCTTAACTCGCGATCGTTTACGCGAAAAGGCATTGGGTAACTTGAATGTGACAGATCGTACAATTGATGTGCACATGGCCTCATTACGCAAAAAACTGGAAGAGATGGGCGATTCCATCGAAACTGTTCGCGGTGTCGGTTACCGCATGGCGATTTAAATTCAAAAAAAAGGAAGGGGAGTCCCTTCCTTTTTTATTAGTACATTGTGCTTTGGTTCTTTCGTTGAACCAAAGCTTTATTTCAAGAAAACTATTCAGAAAAATTTGTATCTTGTCGACCGTTGTTGTTATCGATGAGGATTAACCCGCTGTATCCAATGCGTTTAAGCTCATCAGAAGTTAGGCTTGCTGATCTAAAAACATCTCGTAAAAAGACTTTTTGCAGCATCAGATGTGTCTGATTGAAAATAAGTCTGTTTTTATAATTGAGAAACTCAATGGGTGCCAGGTTTGTAGATATGCTGGAAGTAACTAAGCAGCGAGTTTTTTCAGATTCAAAGGAAACTCCTTCAGCGCCTTCAACACATTTATTTTCAAACTTGGGGTCTGTCGATGGAATGATTTCCACTCTTTGGAGTTTTGCTGGATTTGAGCCTGAGCCCTTAATATAAGTAAGTTGCCCTACGCGGATATCTCTTAAAATTTTGCTTTTTTCTACATTCGTAACAGCTTGCTGAGGGCTATCAATGTATTTTAGCCCTTCAAGTGTGCTATTCATGAATAATTCTTCGCTGATCTTGTTTACTTCACTATTTGTTAGTGTGCGGCTAAAAGCACCAAGGGAATTTGCTAGTTCGTGTGAAATAACGTCTTGATCAAGCGATCCTTTAATTACAATTTTAGGCAAGTCTGATTTATCCTTATTATCACTCGTATCGATAACCTTTTGTGGGTAGGAACTTAAAAAATAGATACGAGAGTATTTTGCCAAGGAAATCTTCCATGCCGTTGGGCGGATACTGGCAATCACTAAGATTTGATGTAACCCTGAAGTGTTAGGTGAATCTTTCACGATCTGGATTGGTGCACCAAATCCCAAAGAAAGGGTATTTGGTGTTTCTTTATCTTTATCAAGGCATGCTAAAAAAGAAACTCGTACAGCTTTTTTATTAGGATCAAATATATTTACGTTGCTCTTTTTAGCCTCAGCAACACAGTGATTAAGTACTGAGTTGACGTATGTATTGTACTTCGTCCGAGCCTCTGTCGCAACGGAGGATGATTGATCGATAAAGGATTTATTCTGAGCAAATTGGTAATCGGGTGTTTCGGTCATTTTATAGTAAGAAACGCTGGCTTGTCCGCTCACCGATTGAGATGAATTTTGATTCTGATTGTTTTGATCTGTGGAATCTTCTGTGTTTTCACTGGATAATGACGAAACATTAGCCCCATTTTGTTTCTGACAGTTTTGAAAAGTAAAAACTGTCAATAATGACAAACCAAAAGCAATACCATATATGTATTTCTTATTCATACTCCCCCCGTTAAGAAATTCAATTGTCAAAGATGATCTAAGGATATCATATGCAAGCAATGTTCCAGTAGAGAACGAATATATTGATTTTTGAGTAGCATTTTTGACGAAGATCTAGACGATCAAAATGAGAAAATGAGTGAAGTTATGAAGATTACTCTTATAGTTAGTGTTGTCAGGGCGGTTGTCCCAAGATTCTGTGAGTCAGAGAATTTGAGTCAGGTGGCGTTAG
>CAZFSX010000093.1:0-9099 GCA_964522115.1 uncultured Pseudobdellovibrionaceae bacterium
CGTGAATGCGTTTGATGGCTTCAGCCAACAAGGGAGCGACGGAAATCACTTCGATCTTCGAACTGCTACTGGCTTCTGGAGATAACGGAATTGTGTCCGTAACCCACAGTTTTTCAATGGAGCTTTCGTGGATCCTTTTGAGCGCAGGACCTGAAAGAACCGGGTGCGTTGCAACAGCGAACACCCTTTTTGCACCATTTGTTATCAGGCTGTCAACTGCTTGTGTAAGGGTTCCAGCTGTGTCAACCATATCGTCGATGATCAAAGCAGTTTTGCCACGCACATCTCCGATCAGATGAAGGGCCTTCGCCTCGTTGGGACCAGATCTTCGCTTGTCGATAATGGCCATGGAGCTCTCAAGACGCTTTGCGAAAGCGCGTGTTCTTTCAACACCTCCTGCATCGGGGCTCACAACCACGAACTCGTCGCCGAAGCCCATTTTTTCGCGCCAATGGCGGCAAAGTGTTGGTGCTGCAAACAAGTGATCCACGGGAACATTGAAAAATCCCTGAATTTGAGCGGCGTGCAGATCCAAAGAGACAACGCGGTTGGCACCCGAGGTGATCAAGAGATCCGCCATCAGCTTTGCAGAGATAGGAGCTCGAGGTGCAACTTTTCGATCTTGGCGAGCGTATCCAAAGTAGGGAATGACAGCGGTAATGCTTTTTGCCGAAGCTCGGCGAAGGGCATCCATCATGAGAAAGAGTTCCATGGAGTATTGGTTCGTTGGAGGACAGGTGCTTTGAACAACGAAGACGTGTTCTCCTCGAACGCTTTCTTGAATTTCGACCTGGATTTCGCCGTCGGCAAAGCTGGAAAGACGAGATGCCCCCAGTTCGATACCTACGCCTTGGGCGATCTTCTGTGCAAGTTGGGGATTGGAATTACCAGAAAAAATCTTTAGACCCTTCATTTGGACCAGCCCTCCGTGTGAATTTGGGAACCCAAATTTGAACTCAGAAAATCTAACGAAGCCCCCTATGAATGTCCAGTGATTCTTCTGCCGAAAGACGAGTTTCTGTCTAGGCGGACCATTGTCCTTTTGGGAATTTCATTTTTCTTTTTTACACTGAGATGTGTCTGATCTTTATTGGATCAATAGTCCATCAAGATCCTTGGGTGTGGAACTCAAGAAGAGAATTGAGCAGGAAGTTCAAGTTGTTTATGTGCAGGAGGCAGAAATGGTGAATGTATCCCATTTTGATCAGTGGAAGGTTTTGGCAATCCATGGAAAGATCGATTCGTTTCTTTTCAAGAAAGTTGTGGAAGACTTTCAGACCCATTTAGAAGATGGGTCAAAGTGGATTGCTGTTGAAATGTCCAACGCCGAGTTTCTCAGTGTGGCAATGATCCGTTACCTTTCTCAGTTGGCAGATCGTATGCGCCAACGAGGTGGAGATGTTGTGATTATTGGAGCTCAAGATAGTCTTCGGAAAAATATTGATACTTTTGCAGGGCGTATGCGCTTGAAAATGTATGGCGATCTTTTGGATTTGAGATACAGAGTGGCCCCTGAAGGTAGGGCTGAATACGAGCCCCACCCTGAACTTAAACTGTAACTTTGGAAATAAAATCTTGAAGAGCTTTGGCTCGATGGCTGTGTTGATTTTTAAAACCTGCACCAATTTCTGCCAAAGTTTGTGTTTGGCCAGCAGGAACAAAAACAGGGTCGTAGCCAAAGCCATGAACTCCGCGAGGAGTTTTTGCAATTTCACCTTCCAGTGTTCCGTAGTGAACGGATTCTTCGCCAGCAGGATTGAAAACCACAAGGCAGCATTGAAAGCGGGCTTTGCGATTTGTGCCCGCGCGGATCAACATCATCTTTAAAAGTTTTGCGACATTTTCGCTGTCGGCGGCTTTGGGGCCAGCATAGCGAGCGGAGTGAACTCCAGGCAGGTTTCCCAAGCCTTCAACTTCTAGGCCCGAATCATCAGCAATAATCCAGACATTGGGTTTCATGGCCTTCAGGCTGCGCGCTTTGATGCGTGCATTGTCTAAAAAGGTTTGACCATTTTCCGGGGGAGAAGAGTAGTGAGGAAGTTCTGCCGCAGAGTGAACTTTGGCTTCGGGAAAGTTTTTTTGAAGAAGAAGTTTAAACTCCTCAAGCTTGCCTTTGTTTCCAGTTGCAATCCAAAATTCCATATTTGGTTTAATCCTTCCATTCGAGAGGGAAAAATTCTCCAATAATTCGTTCTTGGTGACGGAAGAGTTCTAAGCAACCTTTTTCCGCCAAGGCCATCATTGAAAAAAGTTCATCCCGAGAAAAGCATTCCTTTTCAGCAGTTCCTTGAACTTCAATCAAACCCTTGCGGTTGTTCATGACAAAATTGCTGTCAGTTCCAATGCTGGAATCTTCGTCATAATTCAGATCCAGAAGAGCTTGTCCATTTTGTAATCCAACGCTGACGGCAGCAACATAGTTCGTTAGTCCCAAGCGTTTGATTTCGGCAACATCATGCAGTTTTTTTAAAGCTAAAGCCAAGGCGACAAATCCACCGGTGACAGCGGCAGTTCGGGTTCCACCATCAGCATTGATCACATCGCAATCCACGATGATTTGTTTTTCTCCTAGAGCCGTCAGATCCATTGCAGCGCGAAGGCTGCGACCAAGAAGACGGGAAATTTCCTGAGTACGTCCACCTGTTGCTGATTTGTCTCGTTTGATACGTGTATGTGTGGAGCGTGGAAGCATTCCGTACTCTGCTGTGATCCAGCCCTTGCCTGTATTCTGAAGCCATTTAGGTCCTTGAGCTTCGTAGCTGGCCGTGCACAGCACGCGTGTTTTTCCAAATTCAACCAAGGCGCTGCCTTCTGCGAATTCAGAAACGTGAGGAGTGATTCGGATTTCTCTTAATTGGTCGGGTTTTCTTTGATCGATGCGCATGGGCGCTACTTTAGGCTTGGCGACTTTGACTTGTCCATCATTTCTTTGAAATTTTTCACACCCTCGGTCAAGCGTGCAGCGACCCATTGGTGGTACTGGGGATCCTTTAATTTTTCTCGATCCTGATCATGCGTCAGGTATCCAAGTTCCAATAAAACCGATGGTGTTGAGGATTTTAAAAGCACGTAATAGGGAGCTTGCCTCACCACGGTCTTTCCTGCGTTTTCGCTGAGTTGTTCGCTTAATGTGCGGCTGAGAATGTGGCTGCGTCGCACATCCACTTGCCGATGCAAATCTTCAACAATAGATAAAACATCCGCCTTTTTATTGGGATCATTTTGTGTGGTGGTTTTTTGAAAGTAAAACTCTTCTCGGGCTGCTAAGAAAAGAGACTCTTCATCCGCAGGAAGAGGGTTTTGAAAGTAAACTTCAAAGCCACGCACTTTTTTATCTGGAGAGCTATTCACATGGATGCTGATGAAGAGATCTGCTGCTTTTTTTTCAGCAATCTCCGTGCGATCTTGCAAAGAGACAAAGCGATCTTTTTCGCGCGTCAAAGAAACTTGCCATCCCTGTCGAAGCATTTCTTGACGGATCACTTTGCTGACTTCCAGGGTGATGTCTTTTTCCTGAGTAAAACCTCGAGTGGTTCCGCGGTCATTGCCTCCGTGGCCAGGATCAAGAATGACGTGAAAGGCCCTGACTGGTAAACAGGACAGCAGCGCAAGACAGAATGTATAAAAAAAGGATTTACTCCTCAATATGTTCATTCGTTTATTTTAAAGCAAGGACGGTCCTTGCTGGCAGTCCTGCCTTGGGAATCTGGGCTTTGGAATGAAAGGATCTTCGTCCTGATGGAATGTGCTGGGGCAAAGTTACTGACAGGGGGAATTTCCAGAGTAATTGATAGGGTCAGAAAAGATAAGATAGTTTTTATTTGAAGTGGTATAGGATACGACTCCTGCTGTTGAAGAGTTTTCTGTGGCTTCTACAGTTGCAGGAAAGTTGACAGGGAAGCTAAAGTTGGAATCACTGACTCCATCTCCATCCGTATCAGTGCCTCCTTTACAAAGGAGGGGGTCGTTCTGTTGATTCATGCAGTAGTTGATATTTTGAATTGGGACGCCCGATCCATTGCTTGTGGTATATCCTTCCCGGTAGTTATATCTGTCAAAATAAGCCTTGTTGTACTGTAAAGCCTGGGAATGCGTTTGATCATCTAAAGTTGTGTAGCAGGCTGGATCTGAAGACATGACGGTTGGAAGAATATTTGCCTGCTGAAGCGTGCTGACGCTAAAAAATTGAGGGTTGATGGCAACGCGCTGGACAAGAATCATTTTTTGACAAGAGCTTGCAGCTTCAAATCCAGTCCCCTGGGTGCTTGTATCCAGTACCCACTGGCCCACTCTTTGGCCTGCGGAGGATGTTGTCGCAACACAGGTTGCATGCGCCTGACATGTTAAACCAACAGCAGGCAAGTTGACCCAGGATTGAGAGGGAGTCACGGTTTGTGATCCAACGGAGCCGTTCAATGGAAAGTCAAATCGAACGGTGGAAATATAATCACCCTCGAGCCCTTGTGGAAACTGAGCAAGGATTTGAGTTCCACGAGGATTGGATACACTCAGTCCAGTGGTTGTTGCAGTACATGTTACGGGTGGTTGGCTTGTTACGGAAGATGATTGGGCCCACCAATCGGGAGATCGTGGCATCGGTGCTTTGTTGCATTGCCACTCACATTTTTTTCCACATCCACTGCCTGATTGATCATTGCAACTGTTCATATCACCAGAGACGGTAGAGCCACAATAGCCACCACCTCCACCAAAGCTTTGATAGCCACAAACAGCTCCTCCGACAAAGCCAAAAGCACCAGTCAGGGCTCCTCCTGTCAGAAATCCACCAACTGCGCCGACTAGAGCTCCTCCAAATTTTGACCAACCTGAAGACTTCTTCTTTTTTTGATAGCAATTCCAGCAAGGAACAGGTTGAAAGTAGGCACGTAGGCTGGATCTGGAACTGGAAAGATGATTCATGTAGGTAATATTTCCGCTGACATCAACGGCGGCGACGTCCAGGCGCAGATCGCAACCTCCAACGTTGGAAGAATTCATCTGTAAGTCATATTTATATTCTGTGGGACTGTAGATTAAATTGATGGAAGGTTTGACTCCACAAATTTCGATATCCTTGCAGTCAACCCACCTACTGTTTGTCGCAGATGGTATTGGATTTGGCATCTGAGCATCACTGGCGCCTGGGCACCAGTTGGGGGCTAGCATCTGCGAGACATCTCGACAAAGCAAGATTGTTGAGCCAGACCGAGGTATGCTGGAAGAGAAACCGAAGCTGGCATTAAAGTTCATATTTGTTGATGCATTTTGTGTGCACTGTGGACGTGAATAAGTGGACTGTTGAAAAGACGAATCTGTTGTCGAAGAGAAAATAAGTCGTGGGTAATTCGAAGATAGAAGTTGTCCTGAGTCAAAGCTATATTGAAATTTTTGCTGCAACTGATAGGACTTTAAATTCAGGAGAGAATCTTTGGAGGTACGATCGATCTGCGTAACTGAGATAATCACTACGAATCCTAAATTATCTTTAACGTCAGGTGGAAATCTAAACATATTGTTGTTGGCTGGAAATAAATCCCATCCAAAGGATTTATCGTAATTAGAAAGCAATCCTTCGTAATATAAATTCTGATTGAGTGACGTTGAAGATCGGGGCGTTGTCCAGAAGTCAGGGCAGGTTGCTAAGACACCTCCTGTGTCAATATCATAGGGTTGAATTCTTAAGCTGATCGACATAGAACTCATATCAGTCATTGATTGTAAACGCTGCAAGGCCTGCCCCCCATTTCTCCATAGTGAGGTCATATTTGTGTTGGATGCAAAATTTGTAAGCTCCAAGCCCTTACTATTTGCACAGACATCGTTTTTGTAGACTCGATAAAGAGTTTGAATATCAGCGATGGCTCCAGCCAAAAAATATGGGGTTGTGAGATAATTTATACCGTTCGAATTTTGGATGATCGCAATGGAGCTGGGGTTTTGCAAATAACTAGGGTGATTACGAACAGAGAGATTTAAGTTTCCCTTCACAAGGCTGCTAGGGCCGTAAAGTGTATTTGATTTCCAAGTCAGATATTCCATTTGTGGTTGAAAGCCTTGTTCAGTGATTAATGACAAAATAAGTTGAGCAGCATGGATGGAAGACTGATTATCCACAGTTCGTAATTGAGTTTTTTGTAATTGAGTTAAATAGCTTGTTGCTCCAAGAAAACTAAAAATTAATATTGTCATTCCAATAAGAACTTCAGAAATACTAAGGCCCTTTGAATTTCGAATAGTGGAAATCATTGTTAGCCTCCTTGTTAGTAAAAGTTGTATTTCTGGTAGATGAAGTCTTCAGGATTCAAACATGTTTTCAGCAAAGGGCAGATTCTTACAGTTAAGCAAGCAACCCCATTGTTGCCACATTGAAATTGATAGGCAGTTGGAGGCAGTGTTTGCATCTTTTGATTCATGGTTGGAGGGGTTGGGTAATAAGTTTTTTCATTGGCGGACCATGCTGCTATTGGATTTAAGAGTAGAAAAATGAAGAGGGGAGTTGTTGTAGAAATTTGGGTTGTTTTCAAAGATAAATGAATTTGAAGATCAAAGGGATCCTTTGATGATGAAGGCTCTGTTGTTCGTTGAGCTATAGAAAAAAGATATTGTACATTTGGAATTGGAGAGGATTCAATCAAAATGGATTGACCTTGAGGTAAGCAAAGCCCAAGAGGTCCATCGGAAGGAAATTGTTGGGAGTTCCAAGTGACAGCTGTGTAGTTCATTGGTGCAAAACCCTGGAGTTGGTTTTTCAGATTATAAATCTGGCAATCATGGGATGGATCATTTTTGTACATCTTGTGAAATCCAAGAAGTTTTTGACCAATCGATTCTAATACAGGGGTCAGATATTCTATGTTATTTGCTCGAACAGCTTGTTTTCTATTCAGCACAAATTGCTGACCCACCATGATCAGTCCAGCCATCATGATGGTGATTGTAAAAATGAGCGACAAAAAACTGAATCCTTTTGTGTTCATTTTAGTTCCTAGGAAAAACGGGGGTAAAAAAGTGAATCGATCCAAGGGAGCCTTGAAGATTTGTTTCGTTGGTACTTGCATATCTTAGATCTCGAACATTTCGAAAATGAGCTTGGAATGTGTGGGTTGAGTCCTTGTAATGTAAGGGGGTTGCACAAGGAAATGCATTCATCAAAGAGGGGATGCAAAAAGTGTATTTACTGTTAATGGTCGGAGGTTGAAAAAATTCTCTCAGGGTGATTTCAAAATCAACAGAGTTTGGATATTTGCTAGTTCCCACGGCCGCATAAATCGGATCGGGTCGAGCATGGACTGTCATTTTTAAACTGACGATGTCGCCCAAATAAACATCTTCCCATCCTGGCGATAGGATGGTCTTTTCTCCAAGATCCAAATATAGAACTCCTGGCGAGCTGATGGTCGCCGGTTGATAAAAAAGTGCTGTGGGGGTAAATTGCGGAGCACCGGTATTCGAGGTGGATCCGGAGGTTTCTCTCCAGAATTGAGCCAGGGCGATGCTTGATGTGGAATTCCACGAGCTGGAATCAAAGGCTACAATTTTTCCACTGGTTCCGCAGCAGCTATTCATGTTGCTAAGATTCATTTCGATTTCCAAGTCAATGGCTTGAGCGAAAGATGTTTTAATCGCTTGAAACATGCGTAGAGACGCTGATTGTAGTTCTGATTTTTTTTCATAGGATTCTTTTTGCAAGACAATTTGGCCCAGCATGGAGCTTGTCATGAGCAGGGCTCCGCAGACGAGAGCTGCCGCAAAGATAGCTTCAAACAGAGTAAATCCGGATTGTGGTTCAGTTTTCCCCATAGGTCTATTCTATCGAATACCCGTGGACGTTGAAAATGAAGTCTGAAGTTGTTCTCAAAATAAGACATAAGGGAAGGTTGCAGAATGACGAAAGTCTAGAACTTAGACATAGGTATTAATGTGGGAACTTGCTGCGCAAGACGCATTTTAGATCTGGTTTAAACCGGCGATTTTTTGTAAATTCCATTGGATGGATTATGGAACCCGTAAAATTATTCATATCGATATGGACTGCTTCTATGCAGCTGTTGAACTGAAGCATCGACCAGAGCTCAAGGGGCGTCCTGTGGCCATTGGCGGACCCGTGGAATCCCGAAGTGTTTTATGTACGTCCAATTATGAAGCTCGTAAATATGGTGTTCGGGCTGCTATGTCTTCTCGACGGGCTGTGCAGTTATGTCCTGATTTGATTTTGATACCTCCGCATTTTGAGTTGTACAAAGAAGAAAGCCAGAAGGTTCGAGAAATTTTTGCGCGTTTCACTTCAAAAATTGAACCTCTTTCTTTAGATGAGGCCTATTTGGATGTGACTGAAAGTTCAGTCTTTCAGGGAAGCGCAACGTTGATGGCTGAAGAAATACGGCGTTTGATTTTTTCCGAAAGAAATTTGACGGCCTCTGCGGGAATTGCTCCCAATAAGTTTTTGGCAAAAATTGCAAGTGATTGGAAAAAACCCAATGGGCAATTTGTGATTCGTCCACAGGATGTTCCAGAGTTTATCAAGGCGTTGCCCATCGAAAAAATTTTTGGAGTTGGCAAGGTGACGGCGAAGGCCATGCACCAGGCTGGGTATAAAACCTGTGCTGATTTGCAAGCAAAGTCTTTGACTGAGTTGAAGCTGCAATTTGGTTCAAGGGCCGAGGACCTTTATTGGTTTTCCAGGGGAGTTGACCACCGTCCCGTGGAATCAGAGTGGATACGGAAGTCTCTTTCTGTGGAGGAAACCTTTGAAAAAGATTTGAAAAGTTTTGAGGAATGTCGACGACGTTTAGTTTCTTTGTATGATGATTTTTTAGAGCGTTTGGAAAAAGGTGCTTATCAGAATATGATTCGAGGCTTTGTGGTCAAAGTGAAGTTCTACGATTTTCAACAGACAACTCATGAGTCTCGCGGTCGACATATTCCTCAGTTGTCAGACTTTCAGGCTCTGTTGGAAAAAGCATGGCAACGTCGTGGAGAGCCCGTGCGTCTGATCGGCATTGGGGTGCGATTATCACCAGAGGATGGTCATCGGGATCGCACACGTCAGTCCACAAGCATGGAAGATACAAGCTCTGGTCAGTTGTGTTTTTTGGATTT
>CAZFSX010000094.1:0-9070 GCA_964522115.1 uncultured Pseudobdellovibrionaceae bacterium
AACCGCTGACCCAAGCAAAATAAGTGGACCAGAGACTTTGAAATCTCTAAATCAAAATCCTGGGTTTCTAAATACTGGATATGAGCATCGATGGCTTGACTGACTTTTTGTTCTTTGACCGACCAACTTGCAAAAAGCAAAACCGCTGTCTTATTGCCCGGAAAGACCTCTAAGGCTGTTTCTAAATTCGCCCAAGCCAAAGGCATTTCTTGAAAACTGGCATGGATCATCGCTAACCCCACCCATGCTTTATCGTTTCGAGGTTGAATTTCTAATGCCTTTTGAAAATGAGATTTTGCTTTCAGCCAATCTCCTTTTTGAATTTCCAAAGTTCCATAATTCACATACAGAACATCAGAATCTGAATTCATCGCAAAGGCTCGATGAAAAAAATCTTCGGCATGTTCGAAATCTCTTTCTCGAACAAAAATATTCCCCAAATTTTTATAGACATCGAACAGGGCGGGACTGGTTTCTACAACCAAACTAAGTGCTTCAAAGTATTTTTCTTTCGCCTTCTGATCTTGATGACATTTATAATGAATATGACCAAGACTTGCGACCTCTTCGAAATCATACTTTACTTTTAATTTTTGTTCTTGAATCTTTAAGCACTGTTCGTAGTCTGATCTTTGCTGAAAAAACAACTGCATCGTATCTAAAGCTTTTGGGTAGTAACTATCTTCATGCAAAACTCGACCGACAAGCTGTATTCCCAAATTTTGATCATGATGACGAAAAAGTAATTTTGCATTTTCAACAAGGTAATCAAATTCAGGGTTTTCGTCCTGTTCCTGCCAATTTTCAATAGCAAGTGGGGATTTTTCCCCCTGAGGAGATTGGACCGATTGGACCTTTGTCGACGACAAAGGTTGAGTTTTCTTTTCAAAATCAAACATCGAAATGACTCCTTGATGGATACATCGTCCATCAGAGCAACCTCGATGCCAGAATTCAGATCGAATAGAATTCAGATTACCGGGAAAAAAGACAGGGCTTTGACTTGTTTCCCGGATTCAGCGTCATTGTTTTGACTTTTGTAATTCTGGGAATGCTAATTTTTTAAGTTCAGAAAGTCGAACCTGGACGTCGACAGGAATATTCACTCCGCTACTTCCTGAATATCCAATGTAAACAGATTCTTCGTAGTTTTTATAACACTTCTCGGACCAAGGTGTGTGAGAGGCTGACCGAATACATGCCTCGTAATAATTCTCATGCAAATTCCACATCGAGAGCGAACGAACACTTTCGTAAGCTGATCCCGTCAAATACAGAGCTTGCCCTAAGTCTTGCTTATCCAAATTTTGCAACATCATTGCATGAACCTCAGAAAGGGCACGCAAATAATAAATATCCCCCGCGTGATCTGAAATCCCAGCTTGCTTCATCATTCCTTTCGAAAGCAAGGACTGAACAGAGGAAAGTTGTGCCTTTACATTGTTGGCGCTAGCTTTAGCTTTTTTTTCATTTTTCCATTCAACAATCGCCTCTGACCAAACCTTCGCATCTTGCTTTAAATAGTAGGGAGCTAAACCACTATTTAATATTGTTTGAGAAACTTCCAAAGCTTTATTGGGATCTTTGTTGTACTTCACGGCAATTGCCAAAGCATAGCGTGCAGCTCGGTCCCAATCGTAAAAGGAAATTCCCTCTTTGGGTGGCGCCTTCAAAATGCTATCAAATTCTTTCAGAGCTTGATCAAACTGACGGGTTGAAGCAAGGTACTCGCCTCTCTGCAAAGGGCGTAAGCTTTTCAAAGCATTCGTGAAGGATTCACCGGAAAAGGATGGCCCTGTGGAAGTTCTTGTATGACATTCAATACAATAAGATGTGACATTCATGAGTTCATAGCGAGCATATTCCATGCGACCAACCTGAACACTTTCATCAATGCGAGCAAGATCTTCAACAAAGGCTCGAGATAAAAATCGAACACTGGGATCTTGAACCGTCACAAATTGATTATGACTGATTCTTTGAGAAAGATTTTTTAAATTTTTAACTTCTGTTTCAATCACAGCTTTATTGGAAGCCGCCGAAAACTTTGCAGGATCCACAATCAAGGGAAATAGATTTGCTAAACTTTCCTTCAGATCTGTCATTTGCCCTGACCAGGATTCTCCCGTTGAAGTTCGAACCTTTTCTGGCTGCACTTTACTTTCTTTCTGCTGGCAACCTAAGTTGACGATGAAAAGCAAAGGCAGAGACATACAAATACGACGCACGAGGAACCTCCTTGATGAACTTTCATTCTATGAAGATTTTCTTCAGGAGGTCAAAGGAACATCTCGTCTCGCGTTGAGATTCAATTTTGTGACGATTTGTCTCGATTTTTTTTCCAAACTGAATCTACACTTATTTAAGCATCGGCATTGTTCTTGCTGATAAATAAAGGCGGAGTCACTGACGACGCCAAAAAAAACCACCAAAGGAGACCCCATGAAGAGATCTACCCTTGCTACTTTGACCGCCATTCTAGGATTCAGCTTCGCTTTAACATCTGTGAGTTTTGCAGGAACTGTGACTGAAGAAGTGAAAGGCTTTGCAAAAAAGCTGGATCAAAGTCCTAAAGCTTCGAAAGAAGAAGTTGGCAGCATCACTGGCGCTCTTGTGACAGGGAGTTTCGATAAAGATGCGGATGCGATTGTGGTTGTGAATGGAGCTTTGATCAATAGTTGCCATCACTACAAAGAAGCACAGGTTGATCATATCGATGGGTTGACTCATGAAATTCGAGCTATCGAGACAATTGATCAGGGTGGTCCGTGCATCCAAGCGATCTTTCACTTCATGAAGGAAGTGAATCTTGGAAAATTAGATAGTGGTAAACATACATTAAGATTTGTAAGTCGCGACGGTACCTACTTTGAAAAAAGTTTAACTGTCGAGTAAACCAACGAGGGGGATCTTTCATACCGAAGTTCCCCCTCTGTCAATTTGATCCCCCCGCCCTGCTTTCCATCATCGCTGGAGGAACCTATGAAGCTACAAGGATGTGCTTCGGTTAAGAAAAGCTCTGCTTATCTCTGTGTATTCCAATTCACGGCAAGATCTTTTTTATTTCTATCAACACCCTTTTTTTTGATCTCGTGTTCGGGAAAAGATCCCTTGAAAGAAATGCGCTGGAGCCGACATGAGGGCGTTCAACAACCCACGTTGAAATTAGATGAACTGCATGATTTAAACTTTCAAGTCCCCCAAAAAGTTACCGCATCGAAAGAACGCATCTATTTTCGTGAACAAAATTTTAAAGGCGCTCGTGTTCAGGGAGCTTACCTGAAGGAAGTTTACAATAGTAAAACCCAGCTGGATTTTCTCAGTGCAAAATACCTGGATCAGTTTCCAGAAAGCCTGGAAGAAGATATTCAAAACTTGCGTAAACAACAACCCGACCTGATCCCCAAGCTCCTGCAAAAGTATCCCCTGTTGAAAAATTTTCGTTGGAATCCCACCACAGAAATTGTCTTGATCCCACGCTATGGAAAAACGGAAGCCGTCTACAAAATCTACGGCCAAGATCCAGCGGGTGTCCTTTGGTCTTACGAAGTTTCAAAACATTTAGCTTTACTGCATTACCAAAAAGAAGGATCCAGCTTTGCAGAGGCCATGGCTGTTGTTTTTCCAGACAGTCCATTAAAAAGCCAATTATCAGAAGTGATTCTGCCCAATATGGCCACGGATGGAACTCTTAACTCTTCACGTTTGTCTTTATCTTCTGAATCCAGCACCTTGGCCAGAAGTCAAAATTCAGTCTTTAAATTTCCTGTGAATGATACCAAATTTTATCAAGTTCAAGCTTTTTACTTTGTTCTTCGCACCTTGGATTGGTTTGAAAGTCATTTACGCATCCGCATTCCTTTTCGTTTAAACTTAATCACAGATGTCTCCTTCCCCAAAAAAGCAAATATCATGAATTACTTTCAAGGAACTTTGCGATTTGGAACAGGAGATGGGGATGTTTTTGCAAATATTCCTACAGACCCAAGTATTTTAGGTCATGAGGTGGGACACGCCCTGGTCGATACTTTGGCACGACTTCCCTATCAATCCGAGGGAGGATCCCTGAATGAAGCCTTTTCAGATTTCTTTGTGTGCGCCATGACCAACAATCCCAAACTGGGAGAAGTTGCCTACCGTAAAGGTCCCTACAAAAGAGCCATTGATGTGTCTGCGAAACTATCTGAAAAAAATGGTGGACTGTATCATGACAGCCTGATCGTCAGTGGTCTTTTGTGGAATATCAAGCAAGCTCTAGGGCAGGAAAAAGCTTTAAATTTGGCCGTCAAAGTTTTAACTCGGCTAACTCCGGCCAGTGATTTTGCAGAGTTTGACCAAATCTTGACTGAAATTGCTGCAATTGAACTTGATCGCACGGATCAGAAAGTCTTAAGCTCGATCCTTGTCGATCGGGGGTGGAATGTTTCCACAGAGACATCCTTGTAGTTTCATTCAAAATGCTCTTCCAAGATTCAGATCTGTTTTGATCTTCCATCTTCTTCTTAGTTGGAGTCTAAGTAGCTTTGCCTTTTCAGTCACAGAATCCAGCCCCTGGCTTTTTTGGAAATGGGGAAGATCTTCTTCCTCACAAAACAACATCGACCCCCATCACCCTTTGATCGGAAACTGGAAATTTGTGCGCATGATTTTAGATGGGCAGGAAACGGCAGCGCCGAATCCTAAACTTCATTTATATTTTGAATTTCGAGCCGACAATGTGGTTCGAGTTTTTTACAATCGCACGGATGAACGAGGTTTTTGCGAACGCTTGGGCCGCTATACATTTGAAGATCCGATTTTGTATCAAGAAATCTATTGGGTGAATCCAAAGAACAACGACTCATGTTCTCAAGATACGGATATGCAACTTGGAGTATCTTATACAACATTTTTGCGCTTTCGAAATAAGGATCTGTTGATGAAAATTTCTATGCCAGAAGGAGAGCTTTACTTCGTCTTTGAAAAACAACTCTCGTCAGGGATGACAGATACTCAGGCGGCTAAGACAGCCGCCTCTGCAAAGGAAGAATTAAGCAAATAAAAAGTCGCTGGCAATTTGCACAAACTTGGATGGGTTCTCCGCATTTGTACAGTGGCCTTGACCTTCCACAACTTTAAATTGTCCATTCTTCATCAAGTTTGCCAATTCTTTGGAATCCTGAATCGGCAAAAGAAGATCGTGCTCTCCATGCAAGACTAACGTTGGAGTACTAATTTTTTTCACATCCTCTTGGATATCCAAACCCTTCAAGTTTTGAAGCACCCACATACCAATTGTTTTCACAGCATGATGTGCATCAGGAACCACGACTTGGTTAAAGAAATCAGTGCTTGGATCATTATTATAGATAGTTCCACCCATCACGGCACTGACGATACCACGGTCATTTTTCATGGCTTCAAAAGCTGCATCCATTGTTTCATCAAAGGTAACACCTTTGGATCCAACAGGATCCAACAAAACTGCTTTAGAAAAAAGATCTGGTCTCATGGACATCATCAAAGAAACGATCAGCCCCCCTGTGGAATGACCCACCAAATTCACCGGTGCCAACTTTTGATCTTCGATCAAAGAAATGAAATCTTTGGCCAAATTTTTCATATTCATTTCTGTCACAGATTTTGGCGCTGAAGACTTTCCGCATCCACGAAACTCTGCAAAAATCAAAGAACCTTGAAGCGCTTTGCCTTTTGCTTTTTGTTGCCAGACTTCAAGAGCGGGATACCACCAACGATTCGAAGCCAAGTTGCCATGAATAAAAAGGGTATTCTGAGGAACTAAGCCCGCATAAATTTCATAATTCATTTGATAGCCAGTGCCATCGTTCAATTGATAGTAAGCCATGTTTTACTCCTTGTATCCTTCTTGAAAACTACCGAAACGAAATCTCTCCTCGTAAGGATCGAGCTATATTCGCATGAGGGTAACCATCGAAAGAAACCCCATCGGCCAATAAAGAATTTCCATCCAAGATTTCCATCACCCATCGGGAAGCAAAATAAGGGATATCTTCTGGAACCTTATGTTTTGTATTGGCCAATCGAATCACGCTGCCCTTATTACCTGCAGATATTCCATCCCAATAGGTTAAGTGTTGTTCCGTCGGAATATATTCATCCTTCAAACCAATCATCAAGTGAACTTTTCCTTTACCTTGCAAAAAATGACCCATATTCATGGGTAAGTATTTTCGCACTCCACGCACCAGCTGATAAATAGCATCTAACTTTTGCGGATAATTCTTTTGTGCATCTGGCTCAACCGCAGGATAGGTTGGCAAAATAGTTGTCTTGAAAAAAAAGTCATAAAGCTCGTCATCGGTTTTTCCATTAAGAAATGGATTCAAGCGAGCGAAGGGATTGACCTTCGTACCAGCAATCATGAACTTAATATATCCATCCTGCTTGGGTTCTGGAGCAACAAAAGGCGCCATGGAAATATGATTTTTGACAAGATGAGGATACGTGCGATGAAATCCAAAACTAATCGCCCCACCATAAGATAAGCCTGCAATATTATATGGAGGAGGAACACGCAAAACTTCTAACAATTGCTTTAAGTCTTCCACTTGTTTTTCCCAAGGGATTAGATCCTGAATGGACCCCTCTCTCTTTAAGGTTTCCCCCATGCCATGCATGTCATAACGAACAAGTCCATAGCCTTCTTCAATAAAATATTTTGCAAAAGTATTCCAGTTTTCTGTGTCATAGGTCAAACCATTCAAAAGGACCAAGGTTGGTTTGCCATCTTTAGGCTGATTGTATTTCACATAAAGTTCTTGTCCACTTTGAGGCAATGTAACAAATGTCCCTTTTTCTAAAAGGGATTCTGGATGTAAAAGTCTTTCCAGAGTATGCACTCCAAAAAGACCACTGCACAAAGAACTCGATGGCACTCCTGTTGCAAAACCTAAATGCGAAAAACTCAGCAACAAAAGCATGACGAAACGACTTTTCAAAACTTTCATGGAACCTTCCCTCGATGCGATGATCGAAGGCATCATCCAAAAAAATTGCGAGCCTTGTCAATTTAAGAACTGAAGAGTTACTCTATTAATGCTATTTCGCACTATGCAGCAATCAGTCGCGTCATCTGATCGACGATTTTTTTCAAAGAATCTGCTTTTAATTGAAGCATTTGAGACCCCTGGGTGGACTCTTGTGAGATCGTATTATTGCTTTCAATCGCCTGACTTAAATCCGTCACAGCTCTTAGCACTTCTCCAACACCAGCCTTCTGTTCTCGACTTGCCACGGTGACTTGATCCAGGACTCGATCTAATTTTTCTACATTGATTTTTAACTCTTCAAAAGTCATCTGAGTTTGTTTGGATTTTGCAAAGCCTCTTTCCACCACAGATCGACTTTGTTGGACATTTTCAAAAACACTCTGTTTTGTTCGTTCCACAATTTCTTGGACTTTGCTTGCCGACGAATCCAGCATTCCAGATATTTCCATTGCTGCCTGACCACTCATTCTTGCTAAATTTCCAACTTCTTCTGCCACCACAGAAAATCCTTTTCCATGCTCTCCTGCGCGCGCAGCTTCGACCGAGGCATTGAAGGATAAAAGCTTCGTCTGAAAAACAATATCATTAATCACTTTTGTTTTTTCGGCAATTTGCTGAATAATGCGAATAATTTCCATGAATTCGTGACTATGGGACTCTGTTTGTTCTGAAAGTTTTTTATTTGATTCTTGAATTTGTTCCATCTCTTTCATCAATTCATCTAAATGATGAGCTCCTTTTTGAGCCATTTCCTGTGAAGCGCGAGAAACCTGAACTGTCCCCTGAATCATGTCCACTGTGCTATTCAATGTGGCACTGATTTCATCCATCGCGGCCGTTGTTTGCTGAACAGCAGCGGCTTGCTGTAGACTGGCTTGCGAAATTCTTTCTGCACTTTTGGCTGCATTTCCAGAAGCCTTTGCTACCTCATCACTTTCACAAAAAACCTGATCACTGAAAAAAGACACCTGCCGACATACCTTGTTCACAAATAAAAATGAAAATATCAATAAAGCGACAACCCCCAAGGCATATCCCCCGGCACTGATCAGAAGATTACTTTGAAGTTCTGATTGAGCTCGCGTTTGCACATGGTGGCTTTCTTCTAAAATAGAGTCTTCAATTTTTTTCAGCAAAGTCCCCAAAGGACGATCTTTTCCCTTCACTGCCAAATCTGCCGCCTGAGCTTGAAAGTTTTCAGGCTTTAAATTTTGCTCGATGGCTGATTTATAATGCCCCAGCAAACGGTCTTCCTCTTTCAAAAATTCATCCACATGGGAAACTGCATCCCCCTTCACTAGACTCTTTATAGATTGTGCTTTTTTTGATAGGGATTCTGCGGAAGTCATAAAAGCTTTCATGTATTTTTCTCTAGATTCAGCCTCATGCCCACGCAAGAGAATATTTTTCCATTCTTGTGTTTGAGCACCGAATGTCGTGCGCAATTCTCCTAACTCTTCCTGAACCAACATACTTTCCAAGGCTGCTTCAAACTGCTGTGCTGATTTAATATAATTGATATAAGCGACAGATCCACCAATGGCTGTCGATAAAGCTATGACCATAACGATCAAACCGATTAGTTTTGCCTTTAATCCAAACTTCATCTACGTGCCTCCGGTTGGGATGGTTATTTCTGGACCTAGTTATTCTTTCGGTTTTCTTAATGGAAACTTTATAAGTCTTTGACAATTCTCTTTCTGAGGCATTCAATTTTGGAATTTGTGGGTTTTCGGAGTGGAAAAAAGGGTGTTAGAATGAAAAATATGAATCAAAAAAAGATCTGTCTTCTTATCATGTGCCTTGTGGCATTTTATCTATCTGGCTCTGCCAACGCGACTTCCGCAGAAGAAAACCCGAATCCTCTCAAAGCAGAAGTCCTTCCCGTTCCTGAAAATTTGCGACCAGGTGAAAACTTTGAAATTCAAATCCAACTTCGCTTGGACCCAGGATTCAAAGCCTACAGTGATAAATTCAAGGTTGAAATTCTGGACCCATCTGAAGTCAAGGTAGGGAAACCTCAAATCAATCCCATCGTCACCAGCATGGATAAGTTTACC
>CAZFSX010000095.1:0-4496 GCA_964522115.1 uncultured Pseudobdellovibrionaceae bacterium
TAGATTTGCTCTAAGGACTGAGCCATGGATGCTGCCAATTCATGATGATTTGCATCAAAAATCACATCAAAATGGGGAGTTTCAATAACTTTCCAAGTGATTTTTGGATCAAAGGTTGCGTGTGAACGATGAAAAAAAAGTAAAACAAAAAACCATCCAAAAAGAGCTGCAAATTTTCTGATCATAATCTTCGTATCCTTTGGTTCAACCATGGGTCATTAGCAATCTAAAGTTTGACTTCTGTCAACGATCAACTAAAACTAGCAAAAATAAAAACAGGAGGCCTCATGCTTAATTTTAAAAAAATATCGACAATTTTAGTTGCTTTAACTTTATCTTCAATGATCGCTTGTTCTAGCAAGAAAAAAGCGGAAGATGAAGCTGCAGCACCAGCTCAACAAGAACAAAAAGCTCCTCAAATTGAAAATACGTCTATGAGTTTTGATGCTCAAGGAAGTGACAGTGGTAAAATCGCTGGTTTGAATACTGTGAATTTTGAATTTGATAAATCTGCATTGACTGCAGCAACAAAGCAAAAATTGCAAGGCAATGTTGATTGGATGAAATCCAATGCCAATGTAAATATTCAAATCGAAGGTCATTGTGATAGCCGCGGTTCCATCGAATACAACTTGTCTTTGGGACAACGTCGCGCTCAAGCTGTGAAAGATTACATGGTTAGCCTTGGTGTTTCTGGAAGCCGTCTTAGCATCATTTCCTATGGAAAAGAAAAACTATTGGACAATGGCGATACAGAAGCTGCCCACACGAAAAACCGTCGTGCAAACTTTCTTCCTTTGACTCAATAGTCATTGCTACGGGCTGAAGAAATGAAATTGCAAAGATCAGGGCCCAGGTGGGCCCTTCTTTTTTTTCTGGGTTTGCAAGTTTTGGGATGTGCCACCACGCCTGCGCCGACCGAGGATTATGCTTTCGCAAAGGCGTCTTTGGATGCTGCTCGGATTGTGGAGGCAGCAAGGCACGCTCCGACTTATTGGGGGCAAGCAGAAGAGGCTTATTTGAAGGCCGTGTCTGATTTTGAGCAACGTGATTTCTCTTCTGCGAAGGAAGGTTTTCAGAAGGCCCGAAGCTTGGCGGAAAAAGCAGAAACTGCCGCACGAATTTTACGTATGAAAAATGGAGAAGTTTTATGAAGAAGCTTTTGTGTTTAGGTTTAGGGATGACAATGCTGAGTGGCTGCCTGTTGACTCGAGAAGATGTGAAGGAAGCTGAGCAAAAAAAAGTCATGCAAGAACAGGTTGTGTACTTACAAAAAAATACAGCTGACACAACTTCGCGTTTCAATGAGGTAGAATCCAGTTTGCGAGAAATGAATGGTCGGCTAGAAATTTTAGAGACTCAAGCGCAGAACTCCAAAGATCAAAATCAGCAGCAAAGAAAACATTCGGATGAACAAAATGTTGAATTGGCAAAGAAGGTGACATTGCTTCAAGAGGAGATCAATAAACTGGTCGATTCTCAAAGACAAATGGGTCAGGATATCGATGTTTTAAAATCAGCCCTAGCTAGCAACGTGAAAGCTTCGGGGGAAGATGCAAAAGCGGATGCGAAGAAAACAGCTTTTGATCAGGCAGAAAAACTTTTTGCTGAAAAAGAATTTAAAAAGGCAGCTTTGCAATATCAAAAATTTCGTGAACAGCAACCGAAGTCAAAGAAAATTCCGGAAGCAACCTATAAGCTGGGAGTTTGTTTTCAGGAACTGGGGATGAAAGAGGATGCTAAGGCTTTCTATGAAGAAGTGATTTCTTCTTATCCTCAAACCGAGTTTGCAAAAAAATCCAAACAAAGATCACGTCAGCTTAAGTAAGAAATAGAGGTCTTTTTGATTCAATTGGTTTTATCCATCGAGACAAGTTGTGATGATACTTCGGTGGCGTTGGTTCGCCATGATGGACGAGTATTATCCTGCGTCTCTGCGAATCAGGATCTTGCTCATGCTCCTTTCGGCGGTATTGTTCCCGAAATCGCCTGCCGGAATCATACCTTTCATCTTTTGCCTTTGGTGCAGCAGGCTTTGCAGAAGGCATCTTTATCAATGAATGATCTTCAGGGAATTATTGTGACCAATCGACCAGGGTTGATTGGATCATTGATTGTGGGTGTGATCACGGCGAAAACTTTAGCGCAAAGCCTTCAACTTCCAATTTTGGGAGTGAATCATTTGGAGGGTCATTTGTTGGCTCCTTTTTTAAAAGACGACCAATATGCTCCTCCATCGGATTTTCAATATCCATATTTAGGGCTGGCGGTCAGTGGTGGGCATACAAGTCTTTATCATATTCATCATTTTGGGAAGTATGAAGTTCTGGGGCGTAGTGTGGATGATGCCGCCGGAGAGGCTTTTGATAAGTTTGCGAAAATGTTGGGACTTGGTTTTCCTGGTGGTGTTCAGGTTGATCGATGGGCCTGTCAGGGGAATCCATCCGCTTATGTTTTTCCGCGATCCATGATTCATGAGGAAAATTACTTGATGAGTTTCTCAGGTTTAAAATCGTCAGCTCAAAGACTTCTGCAATCAATGAGTCAGGAAGAAATACAAAGTCAACTTGCAGATCTTTGTGCTTCTTTTCAGGAAGCCATTGTGGACGTCTTACTCCACAAGTTAGACCGAGCTGTTCAGCAAACAGGACTTCGCCGGGCCATTATCACGGGGGGCGTGAGTGCTAATTCCCGTCTGAGAAAAAAAGCCGAAGACTGGGCTTCGCAAAAGAAAATTCAACTGGTTGTGCCTCCATTGCGATATTGCACGGACAATGCTGCGATGATTGGTTATGCAGGTATTTGTCGAATGAATTCTTTGCAGCAAGTGGATAATATGAGCTTAGCGCCAAGCCCGCGATCATTGCCGGGTGATTTTCAAGAAAGAGGCTTAAGCTAATGTCTGTATCAGAAAAAATTCATCAACGGATGCAGCAGTTGGGTATACAGCCGAAGAAATCTTTGGGACAAAATTTTCTTATATCTCACCATGTGATTGATCGTATTGTAGAAACAGCCAAAGGATTTCATCCTCAATCAATGTTGGAAATTGGACCAGGTTTAGGTTCTTTGACAGACCCATTAAAAGACCTAGGTGTTCCTTACACTCTTTTGGAGTTGGATCATGTGTTTTGTCAGTATTGGCGCGATCAGGGATTGAATGTATGGGAAGGGGATGCCTTGCACTTTCCTTGGGATCAGCGCAGGGACTTGCCAGGAACATTGTTGGTCAGCAATTTGCCCTATCAAATTTCCTCCAGCATTGTGATTGATCGATCTATGGATGTGGATCCTTGTTGTGGGATGATTTTGATGTTTCAAAAAGAAGTGGCCCAAAGAATCCGAGCAAAGTCAGGCAACGATGATTATGGGATGTTGTCTGTGATAGCTCAAAGTTTTTGGAAAATTAAAAAACTGATCGACGCAGGGCCACGAGAATTTTTTCCTCCTCCAAAGATTGCCAGTCAGGTGTTGGTGTTTGAGCCTTTGCCTTGGTCTTTGGGATCCAAAGAAAAATTTTTGAAGTTGGTGAAAGCTTCCTTTTTGCATCGAAGAAAACTTGTCTGTCGCAATTGGGAAGAGGCTTTATCTTTACCTGTCGATGCCGGAAAAGAATTTTTACGATCCCGTCAATTAAGCGAAACAGCCAGAGCGGAAGAAATGTCTCTGGAAGATTTCCACGCAATGAGTGTATGGATGGAGTCTGGTGTATGAGTGATATTTTAATCATCGCGGATAACCGCAAGGCTAAATTTGATTACCATATTATTCAGACCTTCGAAGCGGGTTTGATGTTGATGGGCAGTGAAGTGAAGTCCTTGCGAGCTCGTCAGGTTCAGTTGAAGGATTCCTACATTTCATTTCGTGGGATGGAGGCCTTTCTTCAAAATGCCCATATTTCTGAATATAAGAACAGCTCCTACAATAATCATGAACCAGAACGTTTGAGAAAATTGCTTTTGCATCAAAAAGAATTGGAAGAAATCTACGGAGCTCTTCGAGAAAAGGGTTTAACCTGTGTTCCTTTGAAGCTGTATTTTAAAAAGGGTCGCGCCAAACTCGAAGTCGCCTTGGTTAAAGGAAAGAAAGCCCACGACAAGCGCGAATCCATCAAAAAAAGAGAATCCGACCAAGAAATCCGCCGAACCCTGCAGAAGTCTCGCTAAATATTCTGCCTTAGAGCATCCACAATGGATGTTTTAAGGGCCTTACGTAAGGCTGTTTTGATAGCTAAGATGCTGGCAGCAAAACATAAAAAGAAAGAAAGAAAAAAGTCTTTTCCAAGTGGTAAGATCGCAAATGGGGTTGGCCTTGAAGATCCTGGCAATGTCATAGGTAATTTCATTTGGTTGATCAATGTTGAAAAGGTGTAAGTCAATGGAACTGCAATGGCGCAGGCAATAGCGACCATGAAAAAGCCTTCAACAAGAAAAATACGAGTGACATCCTTAGGTGTGTCGCCAAAGGATCTAAGAGTGCCGATTTCACCAAGCCGT
>CAZFSX010000095.1:4506-8999 GCA_964522115.1 uncultured Pseudobdellovibrionaceae bacterium
TCATCGATAAAGTATTCAGAATCGCAAGGAATACAAATAACAGCAGAATACCTTCAATGATGGCGTTCTGAGTTTTGTAAAATTCTTCGACTTGAATAAAAAGATCAGCCAATTGTCTCCAGCTTTTGATTCCGATTCCTGCCTCTGAAGAAAAATTTTTTTCAAGTTGGGATTTAAAGTCAGGAACATGTTTCATATCTTTTAAAAAGACTAAAAGATTTTCAACTTTAGCCGTGTCCAGTAAGCGAAGTGCGGCACTCAATGGGATGAAAAAGGTTGTATTATCGATTTCAGAAAAGGCTGTTTGAAAGGTTCCTCGAAACTCTGGGTCTAGGGCATTTGCACTTCCAGCAAGGGTGGAGCTAACCAAGGTTAATGTTTGTCCTGGTTTTAAATCCAATTGTTTTTGAATTCCAGATCCAAGCAAGATTTCATTGTCGGATTGGGCAGAAAAATAGTCTCCATCAATAATGTAGGTGTTTTCTTTCAATAAATGTTCGACGTTTGGATCAAAAGCAATTCCACGAGCACTGACAACTTTATCTCGAGTATAAAGAAGTGCATAGAAGCTAATGCGTCCAGAGACATAGTCAACTTCAGGATAACCTTGGATTTTCAGTTGAAGATTGTGTGTTTCATCTAAGAATCGTTCTTCATTTTTATCCGTTGGTTTTTTTTCAAAAAAAATATTTTTTGCAATTTGTAGATGTCCTGTTTGGCTGCTGCTGAGAACAACTTGAATTCGAGATAAAACATGATTGGAAAAACCACGAAAAAGAACACTGCCGACCACGCATCCAACTAGAATCGCGATATTTAAGGATGTACGTAAAGGATTTCGAAATAAATTTCGTAGAGCAAGTTTGAAGTACAAATTTTTCATTGGTAGGCTCCTAAATCCGGTGGCTGACTGATCGATGTATCTTGAATATCTAAAGTATCAGAGATTCGAAGCCCTTTGTGCAGTCCAGGTGATGAGCTTTGTAAAGAAAAGTCATTTGTTGCCGAATCCGTAAATTTTGGGTCTTGAAAAATACTATGTAAGTTCGAGGTCGAGTTTGCCACAAATTGACTGCTTGTCGCGACGGTGTAGCTATTGCTGGCTAACTGAATAAGATTTCCACTTGGTCTGTAGAAAAGATTGTAATCAAACCCATTGTCAAATGTGTCGGATTGACTGTCTTTGTAACATAAGGACTGCGTACTCAGGCAGATGTTATTGTACATGGAATGAACCAAATTTGATTTTTGGTAGATCCAGATATTGGATGTGGTACCAGCATCACTGCCATTGGAATAAAATGTATTATTATAAATCTTAGAACTCAAGCCGTGGGGGGATTGATAGTACAAACCGTTTTTTGAATTATTTGCAATCAAATTCAATTTCATCGTCAGTAGAGAAGATGTCACGTTAAGGTCATCTTGAAAGTAGATTCCAGATTCTGAATTGGAATAGATTTTATTTTTTTGAATGGTTGTGGATCCTACCCAGCCCATCAGTTCAATGCCATGGGATAGATTGGATTTAACAGTATTCGCGTCGATCAGTGTCGAACTGATTTCCGTCCCCACAGTTCCAGATGTATTCGAAATCAAGATGCCAGAACCTTGCAGATTTCCAGACCAACCAGAACCCGTTTGTTCTAGGGTATTCTCCTTCAGAGTGACATTGGAAATAGAAGATTGGGTGTAGGAGCCTGAATTTGGACTCTGGATTTTTATCTCAACGGCATAGCGGCCACACTGTGAAATCGTATTGGATTCAATGGTGACAAGAGCAATATGAGTCGAGTCTTGATCAACGATCAATCCAACGCCGCTGTCTTTGGCTCCAGATATAGTTGAAGACAGAATCTGTAGTAAGGATGTCGATCCGTGGACATAAATGCCATAACCCGAAGATCCTCCAGGGGTCGGGCCTCCGCAGTTGCTCATAGTGATGGATTGGATTTTGATATTTTGGCCCGAAGAAATTTCCATGCAATGAGTGCTTCCATGGGAAAGTCGAATATTTTTGACTTGCAGATAGGAGCTTCCAGATAAAAGTATCGAAGGTTTGCCGGTTTGACCCGTCAAAAGAGGATTTGTTGATGCGCTTCCATAGGCTTCAATCGTGATCCAAGAGGAACTATTTCCACTGGCAGTCAGGGACAGAGATTCGTTCCAAGATTCTCCTTTTTTTAAGGCAATCACATCTCCAGCTTGAAAGCTTGTGGCATTCAGTTTTGAAATTGTTTTCCAGGCTTGATCTGCGGCGAATCCGGTATTGCTATCATTACCAAGAGTGGCATCGACATAAAAGCAACGACCACTGCTGGCAAAGCACGTGGTCGTTTCATCAAAACTAGACACTTTTCCTGAATTCGAACAATGAAGGCTTCCTCCAAGGCAACAAAAACAGGCAAGAAGTTTCAATAGAGTGGAAGGCCTCATTCAGACAGTGATTTCCATATTTAAAAGTGAAAGGTGTAAGCCAATATGCCTTGAATGCCAGACATTGTTGTTTTCAAGTCCTGATTTGAAAACTCAAGTTCTTTGTCTGAACCATATTGAGTGATCAAAGAATTCGGCGATGAAAATGTTCCGCTGCTGCTAGAGACAATGTTGCGATCGATGGGAAGGTATCTCATATTTCCTTCAATCACCACGCAGTGGTTTGCAGTAAAGCAGAATTCAGCACCTAATCCACCAATGGCACCGAAAGCTCCTCCCGCGAAGTCAACGCTGGCACTGGCTTCCGTGATGCTACCACTCAATCGCCCATAGCCTAAGCCTGCTTGCAGGAAGAATTTGATGAAGCTACTTTCCAAGGGGTACAGACGAAGTATGGGGAAAAAAGTAAAGCCTGTTAATTTATAGTCGTAATTTCCACCTGTTCCAGAACCTGTGGAAGATTGGGTAAAGTAGCTAGGTCGAAATTGCAATTCAAACATAGATCCACTGAATCGATAGCTGTAGTGTCCGTAAACTTCGATGGCAGCACCTAAGTTTTTTGTACTGATTCCGCCCGCGTTGGTGTTCGCATTGTCAATCAGTGTGTTCACATCATTTTGTGACGGAGTTGTTAAAACAAATCCTGCTCCGATGGCGCTACCGGCAGAAAGACCACCACCGCCTCCACCACGAGCGGCAAAAACTGTTGAAGTTAGACTCAGAATTAAAAAGACAGTTCCAGTAATAAAAATAATTTTCGCTGTTCGTTGTTTCATGGATGCTCCCCCTTTTGGAATCATCCCAAGAGACAAAAAAAAGATCAAGGCCTGAAAACTTAGCTTTGACAGCTCTCCAAAAGTTCAGTGGCATGGGCAAGGCTATTCTTTGTGATTTTTTCACCTGAAATTAATCGTGCAATTTCTTTGATGCGATCTTGTTTTTTCAAATCACGAACTTCCATAGCAGCAGCATTTTCGGCAGGAGATTTTTGAATATAGAAGTGCGTATCTCCGAATGCGGCAACTTGAGGTAGGTGAGTCACGCAAATCACCTGCTGACCTTCGGCAATGGTGTGAAGTTTTCGTCCAACTTTTTCAGCCGTTGGTCCAGATACCCCGGTATCCACTTCATCAAACAAAAAGGTGCGAGGATAAGATCCTCGTCCGATCACGCATTTCAATGAAAGAAGGATTCGACTTAACTCTCCGCCGCTTGCAAATTTACCTAAGGCGCGTGGTTGATCTTTGGGGCTGGATTGAATTAGGAATTCAACATCAGAAGAACCTGTTGGCTGAAATTGTTCCAAGGGCTGAATGAAAACTTTGAACTGAACTCCCTTCATATTCAGATCCAACAGTTCGGCATTCACGCTGTCACTTAAGAGTCCGCTTGCATTGTTGCGGCGTTGATGAAGGTCAAGACTCAGGGATTTCAGTTCTTTTTCAATGTGTCGTTTTTGTTTTTGAAGTTGTTCCAGTTGTTGTTCTCGACCTTCAAGATTTTGAATTTCATTTGTCATGATTTGCAATTGATTCAAAATATCATGAATTTGTGGGCCATATTTTTTCTGTAGTTTTCGTATATCGCTCCAGCGACTTTGAAGTTGTTCCAGTTGGCTGGGATCCACATCCATTTGGTTCAAGTACTGACGTAAATCATAGACGCTATCTTCGATCAATGTTTTGGCTTGTTCTAATTGTTGTGATTTTTCGAAAAGAGTAGGATCGACAGAGTGCAAATCACGAGCTTTCGCAAGAATGCTATGCAACCTTGAAATTGCAGAGTCATCATCGTTGTACAGTGTTGATTCCGCTTCTTCGACAAATTGCACCAGCTTGGAAGAATTCTTCAGTCGACGTATTGTTGCTTCCAATTCAAGGTCTTCATCTTTTTTTAAATTTAAATTCTGAATTTCGTCTCGTTGGTATTTTAAGAAGTCCAACCGTTGAGCTGCGGATTTTTCCGCTAAGTTCAATTGTTGAATATGATCTTCAATGTCTTTCCATTTAAGAAACAAAGATTCAAATTTTTCCCGCAAAGTCCATGTTCCAGCATAG
>CAZFSX010000096.1:0-8608 GCA_964522115.1 uncultured Pseudobdellovibrionaceae bacterium
TTACCAGGACTTGTTGAACAAGCAGTGCTTGATAAAATCATCGCCACAGATAGTAATATTTTTAATTTCATCTTTTTCACCCTTATTTTGATTCTAGAACAACCACATTTTCTTTTGATAACTGAAGATACTTCGTTGCTACATCTTTAATCTGCGCAACAGTCACAGCATTGTACAACTCAATATCTTTCAACAATGCATCCCATGATCCTCGTTGAATTTCATTCAAAGCAAGACTTCTTGCTTTACCATCTGTTGTGGTAAGCCCGTCCACAAAATCGACAAGAACTTGATTTTTTGCTTTTTCAAGCTCCATCTCCGTCACACCCTGCGAACGAAGTCGCACAATTTCAGCTCGCACGCGATTCAGGGCAAAATCAAAATTTTTACCAGGCTTCAAAGAAACATTGATTTGAAATAATCCTGCCAGACTATCTGTTGAATTGTAGATGGACACACTGGTTGCCTCCTCTCGCTGATAAACAAGATCCTTATACAAGCGGCTGGAAGAACCATATCCTAAAATATTAGCTAACAAATCCAAAGCATAAGAGTCGACATGTCCCGTAGGAACTCCGGGAAAAGCAGCTACAAAGGACTTGGCCTGGACCTGACCTTGGATCTTTCGAAATCGAGGCTGCTTTTGATCTGGATCCTTGGAATAGTTTTTCTGGGGTAAAGCTTTGCTTTGCAAGGATCCATAGTTTTTTTCTATTAAACTTTTCATTTTTGCCGAATCAAAATCGCCGACCATCACAAGAACTGCATTGTTAGGGACATAGAAGGAATCATAGAACGGGCGCAATTTATCAACTGTGTATTGCTCGATATCTTTCATATATCCAATCACAGGCCAGTGATACGGACTTTGTGGATACGCAAGATCATTCAATGCTTCATGCAATTGACCGCGAGGATTATTGTCTACACGCCAACGTCTTTCTTCTGAAACTACTTTCAGTTCGCTTTCCAGCGCTTTAGGATCTAAGGTTAAAAACCTCATACGATCCATTTCCATATCCATCATCAACTCTAACTTTGCTTTTGGTAGATTTTCATAAAAGCCGGTGTAATCAGTCGTTGTGAAAGCATTGTTCGTAATGCCATTTTCATGCAATGTTTTATCGTAAACTTGTCCTGAATACTTTTTTGATCCTTTGAACATCATATGTTCCAACATATGAGCAGCTCCTGTTGCTCCAGCAACTTCGTCTTTAGAACCCACTCGGTACCAAGTATGATAGCTGATCAAAGGCACAGAATGATCTTCATGCAATATGACTGTCAATCCATTGGGTAATTGAAAGCGTGTCACTTCCAATTGAATACGAGGATTTTTTTCTTTTGAGTTGGAAGATTGAGAGATGGCTCCCAAAGGAACAGGATTATCTGGTTGTTGAGTGGGATCTGTCGGCCCTGCGGCCACTGTTGTTGATAGAGCTGGTTTTGATTGCGAAAAACTGGTCACAGATAGAAAAACAATGGAACACAGAACGGATGAAAATTTCATAGGTGGAACTCCTTGCTGGGATCCCTACCATTTTGTGAATTTTCATCCTAGAATGTCAACCTGGGTTTGATAGAAAACTACTGCACAACGAATTCCGAAAAATAAATATCCTTCACAACACCTTTGTCTAAAATATGATTGACGGTTTCGGTGATGGCTTCTTTTAAAAACAATTTTCCCTGCAGAGTTTCAATCTCGTTAAAATTCTTTTCATTCAATAAACGTACAACTTTATCACGAATGCGGGCTCGGTTATCCGTGGTCATGACTTCTTCAAAACCCTCTCGTCCCAGCATTTCCAAATTGACCTCGATACGCACTGTTCTTTTTGGTTCTCCAGCTAAATTCACAGTGAATTTATCCATGGTAAATATCAAGGGAGCATCCGCATGGGCACCACCGCCGTGAGCCTCTTCCTGCTTGATTTCTTCCTGTGCCATTTCTTCTGTGTATTCGGGAGAGTGCCATCCTAAAGTTGCTTTGTAGGTCCAAAAAGTTCCCAAACCCATCACGGCAAAATTGATGACCGCGAAGACCAATTGAAAGATCATCGCGCCTTTACCAGATCCTGAATTTGATGCAGCCGGGGCTGCGGGAGCTTGTGCTTCTGCCATCTTACACAGACCATCGGCGGAATCTGCAAAATTCTTAATGGTCTAGGAAGGCTAAAATTTGACAATTTCAAGGATTCTTTTTTAAATATTTCTGAAGGGATACCGATAAGTGCAATAGACTGGATCTTGTGGGATTGTCTCAAGAACGACGCGCTCATTCTTGTCTCATGATGAGAAACATGGCAGACCCGTATCCAGAGTGATACAATGAAGGTAACCGGTAAGGATAAAGATGAAGTTGAATCTTTGGCCCAACACTGCAACTGAAAAAAAGGCTTTCCCTGTTTTGGGGATTGTCAGTTGGATTTTTTTAATATCAGCATGCCTCAATTCCCAGTCTTCCCTTGCCGCAGACAAATCCCAGTTAACTTCTCCCCAGAAATCTGAACAAGTTACCAACGCCTTGAAAGCAGATGATAAAATCTATCCCGACGGAATTGTCCAAATCCCCTCAGATGCAAGTTTTTCTCCTTACGTTTTTCTGGTCGACAAAACTGAGCGCAAACTTTTTGTCTATGAAACGGATGGCGAGTTTGTTAAAAAACTAGCTGAATTTCCCGCGGATGTAGGAAAAAGCGATGGAGACAAAACAAAACGAGACGATCATAAAACCCCAGAGGGTATTTACTTCCTAGAATCAAAGTTGATTGCTCCACAGATTGATTTTTCTTTGTATGGATCCATGGCTTTCACAACCAACTACCCCAATATCTTTGATCGTCGAGATAATAAAACTGGTTCAGGAATTTGGTTGCATGCAGTTCCAGATTCCGTGCCCCTGACTCGAGGATCCCGAGGCTGCGTTGTTGTACGTGACAATGTGATCAAAAATTTATCTCAATACATCAAGCTTGGAAAAACTCCGATTTTAATTTTTGGTAAGATCAACTATCTGGCCAAAAATGAATACCTGGCCCATAAAAAGAAATTTTTGGATATCATCGAAAAATGGAAAGACTCTTGGCAATCTCAAAAGTTTGAGTCTTACATGAGTTACTACGACCCAACCTTCAAAAATCGAGACATGAACTACCAAAGATGGTTCGAGCATAAAAAGAACCTTGCCGAACGCAGGTCCTATATCAAAGTCCAGCTTTCAACGCCCTCGATCTTCCTCAACAAGGGTTATATTGTTGTGCGTACCATGCAAAATTATGAATCGAATGAACATTCTGATTTTGGCGAAAAAACAATCTACGGTCGTTTGAATGAGCAGGCTTTTTCCATCGTGCGTGAGGACTGGAAACCAGCCCCCATGGGAATTGCTCAGAAGTCAGAAGCACCAACAACAGGAAATACACCTCCTGTTGCCTTGGATACGAAAAATTCTAAAAACTAGTGAGATTCTGCAGATCCGTTGGTTTCTTCTTCCAAAACCAAGGGTGCGATATGAGTTGTTAAATCAGGCAATTGACCTAAATGTTTTTCTAATTCTTCCTTTGTCAAAACACCGTTGTTCAGATTCCACTCTGTCATACGTTTATCATACTTCATGTTGATGATCGCTTTATCTAGTGCCATGGCAACCTCCGAAAAATGGTTTTGATCAATTGAATGACCACAATTTATTTTGAATCAGCTGTTTTTTATAGCGAAGCCTGGTGGTAGGGGCAAGCCCTAATTCCAATACCTAGGGTTGTTGTCCTTCTTTGTTTCGTTTTTGGAGTCATTGTCGACCACCAATCGAAGGTTGGAAGTCTTCTTCTTCGCCTTCTCTTTCCATTGTCTTTGCTGGTAAAAACGAATGCCATGCAGCAAGATCCAGCCTGAAGCCAAACCACCCAAATGGGCAAGATTGGCGACTTCGCCTCCCACTCCGCCTGCTGCCAACATGGACAAAACCTCAATGGCCCCCAACAGAACCACAAAAACTTTGGCTTTCATAGGAAACAGTCCCATGAAAAACAGCTCACGTTCGCCAAACAAAACACCATAGGCCAACATAATTCCAAAAATAGCACCACTGGCACCGACCACAGGAACCATCAAAGGCTCCGCATTCCCTGTCGTCATGGCATACACAGCGACACCAAGACAATAAATAATCGCAGCACCAAATCCGCTCATCAGGTAAAAAAATGTGAATAAGCGCGAACCCCAACGTCCCTCCAGTTCACACCCTAAAAACCACAGCATCAGCATATTGAACAGAATATGGGTCAGCTCTTTCGCATGCAGGAACATATAGGTCCATGGTTGCCAAATTGCCCAATCATAAAGAGCCATGGATGGTCGCAAAGCAAAGATGCCTGTGAACGAAACATGAAAAATTCTCTCGATGATCAGTTGAAAAACAGCCCAAACAACCAAGTTGATAATGATCAACCGACGTACGACCGGAGTTGTGACTCGACGAAATCCTTGCATCCACGACATAGATTTATTCCTCTTCAAAAAATCCTATCAGACGATCAAAACTTTGTTCAAGGCTTTCTATCACTGCCTTGGTTTCCGCAATCAAAGGAAAGAAGTTCAAATCCCCTTTCCAGCGAGGAATCAAATGGTAATGTAAATGCTCTGGAATTCCAGCTCCTGCCACAGCCCCATGATTCATTCCTAGATTGAAACCATCCGGTTGATAGGCCTTCTTCAAAACACGCATCGACATTTGCAATGTCTGATGCAAATCCTGAAATTCTTTTTTTGATAATTTCAGAAAATCCCCACCATGGTTTTTGGGTACCACCAAAAGATGACCCGTATTGTAGGGGAACTTATTCAACATAACAGTGGAATAACGACTATGATACAAAACCAAACTTTTTTCAGAAGCTTTGGCCTTGGCTGCAGTACAAAAGACGCAGCCTTTGGGTTTCACCAATCGACGCACATATTTCAATCGATCAGGACGGAACAAGATATCCCGTTCCATGGGCCAAATTTGATCATCAATTTTTAATTCGACTTTTTTTGCCATACCTTCTCACGTTGCCAGTCGTTTCATGGACTGGCAACGATTAACCATCTTGAAAAAAGATGTCTACATAGGTCCTAGTGGCAAAGACGCATCGGCAGCTTGAATTTGAGAATTCAAGGCCTGAACAAGGTCGGACTGGACAATGATCGTTTCCTTCACTGGCTCCGTTTTTTTCACGCTCAATAAAGGCATATTCCCAGGGTCCTGCGGCAAACGGATGTAGGCTCGGCCTGTTCCTGGATGCACGACATCCACTCTTTCGTGTCGACCATTGTAAAGCTCCTGCACCGTCGTCAGATAAGAAGTTTTTGGTCCGATCACTTCAACCTCAGCCCCCACTCGCAATTGAGCACGAACCTCAAATGCTAACTCTTGAGTTGCAGGATCAAACTGCTCGCCAAGACCAGCAAAAGATTGAGTGTAGTGACGGCTGACCGAATGATCATAATTCTGACCCGAATGATCCGGAGAGCCTGCAATAAAACCTGGGTGATAACCACGATGGGCAATCTTATGCAACTCATCCCATAAGCTAGGATCAAAAGGGCGACCCGCTTCCATATCATCAATGGCGCGACGATATATTTTAGAAATCATGGCAGCATAATAAACAGATTTTGTACGCCCTTCCACTTTGAACGAGCAAACTCCCGCATCTTTCATCTGCTTCAAATACTCGATCGAGCAAAGATCTTTCGCATTCATGATGTAGGTCCCATGCTCGTCTTCATCGATTTGATAAAACTTCCCTTTGTCGCGAAGATCTTCCAGATAAAACTCTTCATCTGGCTTCGGAGATTCCGCCTTGTGCACACCAAAACTATAGCGGCAGGTATTATCGCAAACCCCTTGGTTGGCATCCCTGTGACTCATGTAATGGGACAGCAAACATCGTCCAGAATAGGCGATACAAATAGATCCATGAACGAAGGATTCCAATTCGATATCTGGCACACGCTGACGAATTTCTTTGATTTCCTCAAGACGCAATTCTCGGGAAAGAATGATCCGAGTGACTCCCATCTGCTGCCAGAACTTCACGCTCTGCCAGTTCATACAGTTGGCCTGCACACTGAGATGCACTTGAATTTCAGGATATTTTTCTCGCACCATCATGATCAAACCAGGGTCACTCATGATCATGGCATGGGGCTTTAACTCTGCCCAACGTACAAGGTGTTCTTGAAAGGATTTCAGTTTCAAATTTCGCCCAAAAATATTGGCTGTCAGATACACTTTTTTATTCTGAGCCCGAGCCAGAGCAAGCCCTTCACGTAGGTCCTCTTCATTGAATTCATTTTCCCTGGCGCGAAGACTGAACAGGGGAACTCCGGCGTAGACAGCATCGGCTCCATAAGCAAAGGCATACTTCAATTTTTCTAACGATCCTGCAGGCATCAGCAATTCAACTGGTTCCATCAGACTTCCTTTCACCCGAAGGCAATATTGGGGGGATGGAAACTTATAGGGGATGTTCCTTGAAAAAGCAACCACTCGCACCGGGGGTGGAGATAAAAGATTCAGGGGAAGCTAAATAAGAAGGAAGGCTCCAAGGAGTGGAGCCTTCCAAAAATCCATCAATTCTTTGAACTGGGGCTTGGCTTCAGAGCACTTACAGGCAAACGATATTTCATCCACTCATCATATCCATTCCGCATCCATAAAATATTTGTGTAGCCCAATTTTTTCAGGCGCAAAATTAAATTAACAGACAACCAACAGTTTTCATGATGGCAGAAAGAAACAACAGGATCGTTCTTTTTAATGCCTAATTTTTGTAAATCTTTTTGAAGTCGAGTTTGCTTTTCATCAGTCAACGATCCACTTTCGCTGGCATATGAAAAATCAATCGCGGTTGCAACGGTGATGGAGTTATCGATGGCAGACAAGACATTCATTTTGGGTCCCTTGCCTGATAAAGAGGAAACAATCTGTCTCCAGACCTCTCCTGTCGTAACAGTAGTCACTCCATCCAGTGATATTGGTGTAAGATCACCAAAATTGGACTGCCTTAGTTCGGTGGGCTGAGCAACCCCTGTGTCCTCAGGTTTTTCATTTTTTTGAGGTGCTTCGGCCCAAAGGGGATAATTTATATTATTTCGTAAGTCAGCAAGATTCCCTTCAAAGTAATTCGTAAAGCTACGGATAACTGCAAGAATCTGATTATTTTTTCTATCTAAAAAATATAAATCCCCACCAACGACAACTAGTTTTAAATTTTCAATATGGCGCTCAAAGTATTTTTTACTACTTTCATAGATTGAATCTCCTTGAGCAATTTTTTGATCCAATTCTTTTAAGTGATTCTCTTTAACCTGTTGAAGGTTTTTTTCATGAATAATTCGATAATTATTTTTATCTAATGATGAAGAGTCACCACCTGTATAATAAACCTCATAAGGAATATTGCGCCTTTTTAATTGAGTGAGTTCAAGAATCTCATCTTCTCCGAGAGAAATTCGGTATTTAGAGGATAGAACATCTGGTTGTTGATTTTGACTAAAAAATGCCCGTGTCAGATTTGAAGGTTCCAGCAAAGAATTTTTAAATTTATACCAAAGGCTTTTTGCTAGCAATTTGGGAAGATTAAGCTGTCTTTCTAAGTGGGAACTTTCAATACCTCCAACATCCTTATAAAATCGACTGAGGTACTCTTCTCCCGAGATATTTTTTCCTAGAACTCGGAAAACTGTATCCAGAAGTTCGGTATTGAGCAGCCAGTGATCTCGACTTTGAAACGTCGATCTATTCATCGTAACTTGTCTGGAGATAGGTGCAATGGCATGCAAATATGGATAATCCGTTCCATCTTTTTTGAAATCATAATTTCCAAATCGAGAATCTAATTCTGCCTTTTTTTCCAAAAGACTTTGATTGGCTTTGCCTGTCATATATTCAGTTAAATCATGAGCAATATTCCCCCCTGATAAAATCCCCAGAACTTCGTACTGTTGAGACGATGAGTTCCAAAAGACCAATGGACCTCCAGAATCACCAAAATAGGTATAACAACTGGACTCAAAAGCTTTTGTTTTGAAAAAATAATAATACTTACTTTCTTCATTCTTTTTTTCTTCTTCGTCATACTCGGTGGCTGTTAATGGAATGTCGCAAATATTACCATGAACAGACTGGTAACCAAAAATCCTTGGTTTTACAATACTCAAATCAGCCCCAAAACCCAAAGTCATTGTTCGAAGCAAACCTTGATTTAACCAAGACCCCTGTGTTGGCAATCGAAGAACAGAAATCTTCGATTGAGGTCGACGAACCAACTGAAGAAAACGCCAATCCTTTGTTGCCCCGAAAGAACTGTTTTTGTCCTCTTCATATTCAGACCCAAGAACTTGAGCGATAGGAATTCTTTCAACAGATGTGGAACGATAAATAGAAACCACCAAGGAATCTGTTTTCAGCAAACGCGGATTCACTGAGCAGTGTCCAGCGGTCGCAACAAGATCACCCCGTTCCAAAAAAAAGCCTGAACAAAAGTCAATATAACCACCCTGGGCAAATGGATCCGATTGCTTGATACTTAAAGCAACAACAGCTGAAAAAGGAGCCTGA